>JAHWKQ010000166.1 GCA_019347785.1 Actinomycetota bacterium | reverse complement strand
CGGAGTTCGCGCGCCGGCGCGGCGCCGGGGGGCTCGCGTGGGCGGTCGTGGAGGACTCCGGCGCGCTGCGGTCGCCGTTGGCCCGGCACATGAGCGACGCCGAGATCGACGGCCTGCTGCGCGCGACCGCCGCGCGTCCCGGTGACGTGCTGTTCCTCGGCGCGGGCCCGCCGGTGCCCACGCGTGAGCTGCTCGGCGAGGTGCGCGTGGCGCTGGCCCGCGACCGTGGGCTGGTGCAGGCCCACGGCACGCCCCGGGCCTGGTCGTTCGCCTGGGTGACCGGGTGGCCGCTGTTCGAGTGGGACGACGCCGGGGAGCGGTGGGACGCGGTGAACCATCCGTTCACCGCCCCCCGCGAGGCCGACGTCGACACGTTCGACGTCGATCCGGGCGCCGCGGTCGCCCGGGCCTACGACCTGGTGCTCAACGGCGTCGAGCTCGGCGGCGGGTCCATCCGCCTCCACTCCCCGGACGTCCAGCTGCGGGCGCTGGCCGTGCTGGGCGTCGGCGAGCAGGAGGCCCGCGAGCGCTTCGGCTTCCTGCTGCGGGCGCTGTCCCACGGCGCCCCGCCACACGGCGGCATCGCCTTCGGGCTGGACCGCCTGGTGATGCTGCTGGCCGGCGCGGGCTCGATCCGCGACACGATCGCCTTCCCCAAGACCCAGAGCGGCGCCGACCCGCTCACCGGCGCCCCCGCGCCGGCGGACCCGGCGCAGCTCGCCGAGGTCGGCCTGCGCCCGCTGGCCCCCCGGCCCGTCGACTGAACACCGGCATCGACATGCCGACGTCTGTCTTCACTCGACCTTCGCTCGACGCCGGTGTCCACAACCGCGGCGGGGCGAGCGGGTCGGGGCGCGGCCGGGGTGGCTAGCGTGCCGGCGCAGCCGGACCCGAAAGGCGCGCCGTGTCCCCGCCTCCCGTCGACCCGCACGTCGACGCCGGCCTCCGCGCCGCCCGCCTGGCCCGCCGGCTGCTGCCCGCCGTCGCTGCGCTGGACGGGTTCGTCAGCACCCAGCTGCTGGTGCGGGTCGGCGCCTCGCTGCGCCGGCCGGCGGTGAGCGTCGTGATCGGCGAGCCGCCCGTGGACGGGGTGCTCGACGGTGCGCCGGACCTGGCCGTCGAGCTCGCCCCCGCCGTCCGCCCCGAGGATTACCTGTCCGCCGGGGCGCCGGCGGTGTGGGTGGTGGCGGCCGGCGGCGCGACGATCCTTACGCGCCGCGGAGCCCGCCGCTGCGGCCCGACCGGGCTGTTGACCGTCCCCGGGCGCCCGGGGCTGAAGCTGCCCGCCGCGCTCGCCTGCCGCGCCCTCGCCGGCTGAGGCGCGTGGGCGGGACGAGTTGAGCGCTCCGTTAGGCTGCGCGGTCAGTGTCGAGGAAGGACGGCAGATGAGGTCGGGTTCGGTCCTGGCGGCGGTGGCGGCGGCGCTGGCGGTCGCGGTCGTGCTGGTGGCGGTCGGGGTGTTCGTCGACGCCAGCTTCTTCGGGATCGCGGCCGTCGTCATCGCCGTGGCCTTCGGCGCCGCCATGCTCGGGCTGATGGCCGTCCTCGTGAAGCTCGTCGGCACGGTCGGCGAGCTCACCCGGACGGTCCAGCGGATCACCGACGAGACGGTCCCGGTGCTGAGCGGGGTCAACGAGACCGTCGCCGGCGTCAACACCGAGCTGGCCCGCGTCGACACGATCGTGGGGAACGTGCAGTCGATCTCCGGCACCGCCGAGAACATCGCCGAAGTCGTCCATGCGGCGGTCGCCAACCCGATCATCAAGACGGTGGCGTTCCTGACCGGCACCCGCGTCGCGTTGCGCACGGCGAGGAGGGCGACGTGACCCCGCACCGGACGTCGCCAGCGGGAGGGCGGGCGTGATCCGCAGGCCCTTCTTCGCCCTGGCGGGGCTGGGCCTCGGCCTGGCGCTGGGGGTGTGGAGCGTGCGCGCGGTGCAGGACGCGCGGCGCCGGCTGGCGCCCGACCAGCTCGCCCAGTCGGCGGGGGCCCGGGTGGGCGACTGGCGGGAGCGGCTCGCCGTGGCCGTGGAGCAGGGCCGCGCCGCGGCGGCCGCCAGAGAAGCCGAGCTCCGCGAGGTCTACCGTGTGCGGGAGCCCCTCGAACCGGCCGAGTGACCCGCCCCCCGGCACGGGGTGGGAAGGAAACCTGCGATGCAGTCGCCCGAGATCCGTGAGACGTTCCTCGAGTTCTTCCGCGCCCGCGACCACCGCGTGTGGCCGTCGTCGTCGCTGATCCCCAACGACCCGACGATCCTGCTGACCGTCGCGGGCATGGTGCAGTTCAAGCCCTACTTCCTGGGCGAGGCCGCGCCGGAGCACCCCCGGGCGGCCAGCGACCAGAAGTGCGTGCGCATCCGCGGCAAGCTCGACGACATCGACATCGTCGGTACGACGACCCGCCACCTCACGTTCTTCGAGATGCTCGGCAACTTCAGCTTCGGCGACTACTTCAAGCGCCAGGCCATCGCCTGGGCCTGGGAGCTGTCGACGTCCGGCTTCGGCTTCGAGCCCGAGCGCATCTGGGCGACGGTCCACGAGGAGGACGACGAGGCGGAGGCGCTGTGGCTGTCCGAGACGGACGTGCCCGCCGAGCGAATCGTCCGCCGTGGCCGGGAGGACAACTTCTGGACGATGGGCGGCGCCGGCCCGTGCGGCCCGTGCAGCGAGCTGTACTACGACCGTGGCCCCGGGCACGGCCCCGACGGCGGCCCGGAGGTCGACGAGACGAGGTTCGTGGAGTTCTGGAACCTCGTCTTCATGCAGTACTCCCAGGACGAGGACGGCACCATCCTGGGGGAGCTGCCGCGGCAGAACGTCGACACCGGGCTCGGCATGGAGCGGCTGGCCATGCTCCTGCAGGACGTGCCCAATGTCTACGAGACCGATGTGCTTCGCCCCATGCTCGACCGGGCCGGCGACGTCACCGGGGTCGCCTACGGCGACGACGCCGACCGGGACGTCAGCCTGCGGGTCATCGCCGACCACGCGCGCAGCGCCGCGTTCCTGATCGGGGACGGCGTCCTGCCCAGCAACGAGGCGCGCGGCTACGTGCTGCGCCGGCTGCTGCGCCGAATGGTCCGGCACGCGCGCATGCTCGGCGGCGACCGGCGGGTGATGCGCCCCATGCTGGAGGCCGTGATCGACTCGCTCGGACAGGCGTGGCCGGACCTGCGCCGCCAGTCCGAGCTGATCACCCGGGTCGGCGTCGCCGAGGAGGAGGCGTTCCGGCGCACGCTGCGCACCGGCACGGCCATGCTGGACTCGGCCGTGGCCGAGGCGCGCGCAGCGGGGCGGGGGACGCTGTCGGGCGAGACGGCGTTCACGCTGCACGACACGTACGGCTTCCCGGTCGATCTGACGGTGGAGATCGCCCGGGAGCAGGGCCTGGAGCTCGACCGGGACGAGTTCGAGCGGCACATGCAGGCCCAGCGGGCCCGCGCCCGCGCCGCCGGGCGCGGCGAGGGCCCCGGCGGGGTGCCCGCCCAGGTGTACCGGGAGGCGCGCGACCGCGCCGGGCGGGTCGACTTCGTCGGCTACGTCACCGAGACGGCCTCCACGCGCCTGGGCGCGGTCATCACCCCCTCGGGGCTGGTGGAGTCCGCGGAGGAGGGCGACGAGGTTCAGGTCGTCCTTGCCCGCACGCCCTTCTACGCCGAGGGCGGCGGGCAGCTCGGCGACCACGGGACCATCGACACGGCCTCGGGCCGCCTGCGGGTCGTCGACACGACCAGCCCGGCCGAGGGACTCATCGTCCACAGCGCCCGCGTGGACGCCGGCGAGGTGCGCACCGGCCAGGACGCCCACGCCGAGATCGACCACCTGCGGCGGGCGTCGATCCGGCGCGGCCACACCGCCACGCACATCCTGCACGCGACCTTGCGGGAGGTGCTCGGCGAGCACGCGGTCCAGGCCGGCTCGGCGATCGACGCGGGGCGGTTCCGCTTCGACTTCCCGCACTTCGAGTCGGTGGCGCGCGACCAGCTCGCCGAGGTGGAGGAGCGGGTCAACGCGCGGGTGGCCGGCGATGCGGCGGTGCGCACCTTCGAGACGTCCCAGCAGGAGGCCCGCCGCCTGGGCGCCACCGCGTTGTTCGGCGAGCACTACGGCGAGCGGGTGCGCGTCGTGGACATCGGCGAGTTCTCACGGGAGCTGTGCGGCGGGACCCACGTCGGGCACGCCGGCGAGGTGGGCCTGTTCACGATCCTGTCCGAGGGCTCGGTCGCGGCGAACCTGCGCCGGATCGAGGCGACGACGGGCCCGGAGGCGTTCACCCGGCTGTCGCGTGAGCGGCTCGTGGCCGAGCAGGTGGCGCACCTGCTGAAGGTGTCCACCGGCGAGGTCGTGGACCGGGTCGCCGGGCTGCTCGAGCGGCTGCGGGCCGCCGAGCGGGAGCTGGCCCGCGCCCGCCACCAGGCGCTGACCGCCTCGGCCGGCCGCCTGCTGGCCGACGCCGAGCAACTGGACGGCGTGACCCTGCTCGCCGCCCCCGTCGAGGGCGCCGACCGCGACGGGTTGCGAGCCCTCGCCGCCGACCTGCGCAACCGCGTCGCGTCCGGCGTCGTGGTGCTCGGCGGGACCACGGCCGACGGAAAGGCGCAGCTGGTCGCGGCCGTCACCGACGACCTGCTCGGCCGCGGGGTGGAGGC
>JAHWKQ010000165.1 GCA_019347785.1 Actinomycetota bacterium | reverse complement strand
TGGCCCAGCCGGCGGGGCGAGTGGCGGTGGGCCCGGTGGGCCCGGCGGGCGCCGCCACGGGGGACCCGCAGGCGCTGGCCGACGCGCACGAGCCCGGGACGGCGCAGCCGCGAGCGGTTCGCCCGGTACATCGCCCGCCACCCGCCGCGAACGCGGTGCCGGCGCGCCAGCGCGCTGAGCGTGTCGCCCCGATGGACGACATGCACGCGCCGGGCCGCCTGGCTGCTCGTCGCCGGGACGACCAGCCCGCCGGTCAGCAGGACCGCGAGCAGCAGCGTCGTGCCGAGGCGCCGAAGGCGCCGTGGCGGCGGATCCTCGCCGTGCCGCCGGTGGGCATGCAGCGTCGACCTCATACGAATGGTCCCTTCTGGCCCGGGATTGTCGGCGCACGACCGCCCTGCGCACGCGCACGGCCGCTGCGGCCGGGACGACGCCACCGACCCGAGTGACCGGGACGGTGACGGAGGGGAACGATCCGCCAGCGTCACGTGATACAGGGCAACGACACGGCATGCAAGTCGAAGAGCCGCACCCGAGGGGAGACCGAGGGTCCTCGTGGCCGGCGCCGGGGCGGCCCGCGCGCGCCGTCCGGGGTGCCCGGTGGCGTCACAGCCCGTTGCTACGCTCGCCCTGCCCGGCAGCGAACGGCGTGGACCGACTGGGGAGAGATGGACGACAGCACCGTCGTCGGACGCGTCATCGGCACCGAGGACGCCACGCCGCTGGAGTTCTGGGTGGGCGTGGGCCCCGACCGGTTCCTGCAGCTCGACGACGTCGTGGCGCTGGCCCGGACGCCGCCGGGGCGCGGGGCCGTGAAGATCTACGGCGTCGTCTCGCAGGTCCGGGCTCGCCACGAGGGGGCCCGCTTCGACAGCGACGTGTTCCTCATCGCCGACGGGGTGCTGCCGGCAGAGGTGACCGAGTCCGCCCGGATCAGCGCCACGCGCTTCGAGCCCGAGCTGTTCGTCCCGCCGCTGCCGGGGACACCGGTCCGCCGCGCGCGCGGCGAGGAGCGTGACGAGGCCCTGTTCTTCGACGCCATGCGCACACGCGTGCCGGCCGGGCTGAGCCGCGACGACGAGCCGCTCTACGTGAACCTGGAGTTCCTCGACGGCACGCGCGGCGCGCACGTGAACATCAGCGGCGTGTCGGGCGTCGCGACCAAGACGACGTACGCGACGTTTCTGCTGCACAGCCTGTTCACGTCCGGGGCGCTGGGCGCCGAGGCGGCGAACACCAAGGCCCTGGTGTTCAACGTCAAGGGTGAGGACCTGCTGTTCCTGGACCACGCCAACAGGCGCCTGGAGGACGCCGACGCGCGGCGCTACCGGCGGCTGGGCCTGGAGCCGGCCGCGTTCACGAGCGTCGCGGTGCACGCGCCCCCGCGGGTCGGCGCCGCCAGCGCCGCGCCGGACGTCGTCGCCCGCACCGAGGGCGTGCGGTCGTTCTTCTGGACGCTGGCCGACTTCTGCGCCGGTGACATGCTGCCCTTCCTGTTCGCCGACGCCGAGGACGACCGGCAGCAGTACACGATCGTCGTGCAGAACGTCATGGCGCGCCTGCGCCGCGCGGAGGGCCTCGACGACGGCGCGGTGCGCCTGGAGGGGCGCACGGCTCGTACCTTCCGCGACCTCGTCGACCTCGTCGTGGAGCACGTCGAGGACGACGCCACACGCGGGGACTGGGCGGGGCGGGCGATCGGCCAGGGCACCGTCAACGCGTTCGTGCGCCGGCTCGTCTCGGCGGTGCGCCACGTGGAGCGGCTCGTGCGCGGCGACGTCGCCGACCCGGGGCGTCACCGCATCCAGATGCAGCGCCAGGTGACGGTCGTGGACCTGCACAACCTCCACGACCGGGCGAAGCGCTTCGTCGTCGGGGTCACGCTGCGCCGGGCGTTCGAGGACAAGGAGCGCGCCGGCCAGGCCCGGCCGTTGCTGTTCGTCGTCCTGGACGAGCTGAACAAGTACGCGCCACGGGAGGGCTCCAGCCCCATCAAGGAGATCCTGCTCGACGTCGCCGAGCGTGGCCGGTCGCTGGGCATCGTCCTCATCGGGGCCCAGCAGACCGCCAGCGAGGTCGGCCGGCGCATCATCGCCAACTCGTCCATCCGGGTCGTCGGCCGGCTCGACAGCGCCGAGGCGGCGCGGGAGGAGTACGGGTTCCTCCCGGCCGTGCAGCGACAGCGGGCCACGATCCTGAAGCCCGGGACGATGCTGCTCACCCAGCCGGAGCTGCCCGTGCCGATCACGGCCGAGTTCCCCTTCCCCTCCTGGGCGACCCGGGCCAGCGAGGCCGGCGCCAACCCCGCCGCCGGCGACCATCCGGCCGACCCGTTCGCCGGGCTTCCCTTCTGACAGGGACGATGCGCCTGCTGCACACGGCCGACTGGCACGTCGGGCGCACCGTGCGCGGCCGCTCCCGGTCCGACGAGCACGTGGCGGTGCTGGCCGAGATCGCCGCGGTCGCCGCCCGCGAGCGTGTCGACGTCGTGCTCGTCGCCGGGGACGTGTTCGACACCGCCGCGCCGACCGCCGAGGCCGAGCGGATCGTCTACCGGGCCCTGCTCGACCTCGCGGGCACCGGTGCGACCGTCGTCGTCGTCGCCGGCAACCATGACAACCCCCGGCGGCTGCAGGCGGTCGCGCCGGTGCTCCGCCTGGGCCGGGTGGTCACGGGCGCACTAGTGGCGCCCCCCGAGGCCGGCGGCGTCGTCACCGTCGAGGCCGGCGGCCGGCGCGCCCGGCTGGCGCTGCTGCCGTTCTTGTCCCAGCGCGAGATCGTCCGCGCCGACGACCTGATGGCCGCCGGGGCCGCCGAGCACGCCGGCAAGTACGCCGAGCGGGCCCGGCGCATCATCGGGGCCCTGTGCGCCGGCTTCGAGCCGGAGGCGGTCAACCTCGTCGTCGGCCACGTCATGGTCACCGGCGGGGTGACCGGCGGCGGGGAGCGCAGCGCCCACACCATCTTCGACTACTGCGTGCCGGCGACCGCGTTCCCCACCGACGCGCACTACGTGGCCCTCGGTCACCTGCACCGCACCCAGTCCGTCGCCGGTCCCTGCCCCATCTGGTACGCGGGCTCGCCGCTGCAGCTGGACTTCGGCGAGACCGCGAACGAGCCGGCCGTGCTGATCGTGGACGCCGCCCCGCACCGGCCCGTCGAGGTGCGCCCCGTGCCCTTGACCTCCGGGCGCGGGCTGCGGACCGTGCGCGGCGGCCTGGAGGACCTGGCCGAGCACGCCGGGACCCTCGGCGACGACCACCTGCGTGTGGTCGTGGAGGGGCCGTCGCGGGCCGGGCTGGCCGAGCGGGTGCGAGAGCTGTTCCCCGACGCCGTCGACGTGGCGGTCGCCACCCCCGGCAGGGTCGAGCGGGCCGAGCGGCCGCGACGCCTGGGGCGGTCGCCCCACGAGCTGTTCGTCGAGTACCTCGCCGAGCGGGAGGCGACCGACGAGCGGGTGGTCGCGCTGTTCGACGAGCTGCTCGACGCAGCCCACGCGCCCGGAGGGCCGCATGCGCCCGACCCGGCTTGAGCTCGCCGGGTTCACGGCCTTCCGCGAGCCGGTGGTCGTCGACTTCACCGGTGCGGACCTGTTCGCGCTGACGGGTCCCACGGGCTCGGGCAAGTCCAGCGTCATCGACGCCCTGACCTTCGCGCTGTACGGCTCGGTGCCCCGCTACGACGACCGGCGGGTCGTCGCCCCGGTCATCACGCAGGGCCGCAACGAGGCGCGCGTGCGCTACGACTTCACGGTCGCCGACCAGTCGTTCACCGCTGTCCGGGTCGTCCGGCGGACTGCCGCGGGCGGTGCGACGACGAAGGAGGCGCGCCTGGAGCGCCACGGCGGCGAGGTCGTCGCGGGTGACGCCGACGCCGTCAGCCAGTCCGTCGAGCGGCTCCTGGGCCTGCCGTTCGACCACTTCACGACGTGCGTCGTCCTGCCCCAGGGCGCCTTCGCGCGCTTCCTGCACGAGACGCCGAGCCGCCGGCAGGACCTGCTCGTGCGCCTGCTGGACCTCGGGGTCTACGAGCGAGTGGCGCGTGACGCCGGCGCGCGGGCACGACAGGCCGCTCAGCGCGCCGGCCTGCTCGACGAGCAGCTGGAGGGACTCGCCGGGGCCACTCCCGGGGCGCTGGCCGACGTCGCTCGTCAGCTCGCGGATGCGGGCGTCAACGTGGAGCTGCTGCTGGGCACCGAGATGAGCGGGTCGTCGGTCACGATCGCGCTCGGCGTCGACAAAGTCGAGGCGGCGATGCGCGCACTCGGTCAGGGAGCGGGCGTTCGAGCCTGACGCCTGAGCACCGCGACCGCGACCTCGGGCACGTCGGTGACGAACGCCCATAGCCCGCGCGCGGCGTGGAGCTGCATACGGTCGGGCTCGTTGACGACGTAGCTCCCCACCAGGCAGCCGTACGCCCGGGCCAGCGTCAGCACGCGCCCGGGATCCGCGCCCAGATCGCCGTCCCACGGGCACACCATCGCGTGCCCGTGCTCGACGGTCCACACCAGCGCCGGGTCGAGCGCCTGTCCCGGCACGAGCAGGTAGCCGGTTGGAATTGCGCGATCGAGCTCGCGCACTCGTTCGATGGCGCGCTCGTGGAAGCTGATGACGGTCGCCCGGCCGTCGTCGCGGACGGGGTGACCGGCCAGCGCGGCCCGTTGAGGGTAAAGGCTTCTTCCCTGGTGTTCAC
>JAHWKQ010000164.1 GCA_019347785.1 Actinomycetota bacterium | reverse complement strand
GACGAAGCCGAAGGTTCCCACGCTGAACGTCAGCGCCATGTACATGAGGCCGGATGTCACGAAGGTCCCGCGGAGCTGCCGGTCACGAACCACCCAGATGCGCTGCCACACCGTGGGATTGGCGAAGGCGTAGGCCAGGATGAGCGCCATCATGGGCGCGCCCTGCCCGAGGAACGCCTGCAGGGAGAGCAACTGGCCCTGCTCACCCAGCCGGGGCAGCGCGGCGGCGAACGCCCCGGGGCCGCCGGCGTGGAAGAAGACCAGGGGGACGGCGACGGCCGCCACCAGGACCATCGCGGCCACCTGCACCAGGTCGGTGACGACCGACGCCCGGATGCCCGACAGGATCGAGTAGCCCACGACGATGACCGCGGTCACCACCAGGGACGCCTCGTACGACAGCGGGGAGAACAGCGAGATGATCGCCGCGCCCGCCGTGAAGTTGATGATGAGGCTGTACTGGGAGTTGACGTAGTTCTCGATGCCGACGACCCCGTGCGACAGGCGGCCGTGGCGGGTCTTGACGAACTCCGGGAAGGTGTGCCCGTGCGGGACCATGCGGCGCACCCGCTGGCCGTACTTCCAGATGAACAGCAGCCCAACCCCGCCCCAGAAGGCGTAGTGGAAGGCTCCCGAGATCCCGTAGGTGAACGCGGCGGTCGCGGCCGCGTACATGCTGGCCGCCCAGATCCACGTCGCCGACATCGACGCGGCGCCCCAGCCGAAGCCGACGTCGCGGTCGGCGACGATGAACCCCTCGGCGTCCGCGCGCGGCGCCAGCACGGTCGTCAGCGCCAGCATCGCCACGAAGTAGGCGCCGAGGATGGCCAGCATCGACGGCGCCGAGAACGACCACGGCATGCGGCTGCCTCCCGGGGAGAACCTGTCGGGTCGGCGTTCGGATCAGCCGAGGGTGCCTGATGGGCCGGGAAGGTGGGGGTTCTGCGGAAGAATGCTACGACACGAGCCGGTAGGTGGAGTCGCCGTCGTCGGCGGCCCGCCCGTCGGCGAGTCGGGCCAGCGCCGCATCGAGCTCGTGGACGGCGCCACAGGCCGCGTCGGCTGCCTCGGTGTCGCCCGTGTCCTCGCACACCGCCAGCAGCTCGGCGCGCAGACCTGTGAGCACGCGGTGGGCGTCGGCGCCAGGCACCGTCCCGGCCGCGGCGGCGGCCTGCAGCACCAACTCCCGGATGCGGGCAGCCGCATCGTCCACTGCGTGACCTCCCCGTGGGACCTCATTGGCAGCCTGCCACACGGATGCGACGATCCCGTGCAACCAGCGCCGGCACGTCGGCCGGCCGCGATGGAAGTGGTGGTGACGGATGAAGGTCGTGATCGCGCCGGACTCGTTCAAGGGGGGCCTCGCCGCCGCGCAGGTGGCCGGCGCGCTCGCGGAGGGCTGGCGCGAGGTGCGCGGCGCCGACGAGGTCGTCGAGATCCCGCTGGCCGACGGGGGGGAGGGCACGCTCGACGCCATGGACGTCGCCGTGGCCGACGCCCGCAGGCACACGGTCACGGCGGTCACCGGACCCGACGGGCGCCCGGTGGACGCCGAGTATCTGCTGCTCCCCGACGACACGGCGGTGGTGGAGCTGGCCAGCTCCAGCGGCCTGCCGCTGATGGGCGAGCCCGACCCGCTGGGCGCCACGACCCGGGGCATGGGGGAGGTCATGCGCGCGGCGCTGGATGCCGGAGCCCGCCGGCTGCTCGTGGGGCTGGGCGGCTCGTCGTCGACCGACGGGGCCGCCGGCGCCCTGTCGGCGCTGGGCCTGCTCCTGCTCGACGACGACGGCGCGCCGGTGCCCGACGGGGGCGCCGGCTTGGCCCGCCTGGCCCGCGTCGAGCGTGACGGCCTGCTGGACCCCCCGTCCGGCGGCGTGGAATGCCTGACCGACGTCGACAACCCGCTGCTGGGCCCGCGGGGCGCGGCCACCGTCTTCGGGCCGCAGAAGGGCGCGTCGCCGGAGCAGGTCGACCTGCTCGAGCGGGCGCTGACCCGTTTCGCCGAGGTCCTGGGCGGGGACCCCGCGGCGCCCGGTGCGGGCGCCGCCGGCGGCACCGCCTACGGGCTGGCGACGGTCTGGGGCGCGCGGCTGGAGCCGGGCAGCGCCGCCATCTCGCGCGCCGCCCGCCTTCGCGACGCCCTGGGTGGCGCGTCGCTCGTCGTCACCGGCGAGGGGGACTTCGACGCCACCAGCCGGCAGGGCAAGGTGCCCGGCGCGGTGCTGGGGGCGGCCACGGACGCCGACGTGCCGGTGGCGGTCGTCGCCGGGCGTGTGGACCGCTCCGCCGCCTCCGGCGTCACGTTCGTCGTCGATCTGTCGACCCTGGCTGGGTCGGCCGAGCGGTCCCGCGAGGAGCCGCTGCTGTACCTGACCGAGGCGGGGCGGATCCTGGCCCGCTACGCCGAGGGGCCCTAGCCGCCCGATCAGGGGCGGGTCACGGGGCGGGGATTGCCTCCTCCACGCACGTGCGCGCGCGCCCGGCGTCGGGGGCGGCGATGGCCGCCTCCACGGCCTTTCGCAACCGCCCGGCGTCGACGCGGCGCAGCAGGTCCTTGATCTCCAGGATGGACGCGGCGCTCATCGACAGCTCGTCCACTCCCAGGCCGACGAACGCGGCGGCATGGACGGGGTCGGCGGCCGCCTCCCCGCACACACCGATCCAGGCGCCCTCGGCGTGGGCGTCGGCGACGACGCGGTCCAGCAGCCCCAGCACCTCGGGGACGAGCGGGTCGGGCAGCCCGGCGACGTCGGCCAGCAGCCGGTCCGCGGCGAACAGGTACTGCAGCAGGTCGTTGGTCCCCACCGACAGGAAGTCGGCCTCGCGGGCCAACCGCCGGGCGGCCAGGGCCGCGGCCGGCACCTCGATCATCGCACCGACCTCCACGCCGTCGAGGTCGGCGTCCTCCTCGCCGGCCACCTCCTCGAGCATCCGGCGGGCGTCGGTCAGCTCGCCGGGCACGCTGACCATCGGGAACATGATCGCCAGGCGCGCGGCGTCGCGGAGCCCGGCGCGGGCACGCAGCAGGGCCCGGAGCTGGTCGCGCAGCAGGTCGGGCATCACCAGCCCCAGGCGCAGGCCGCGCACGCCCAGCGCCGGGTTCTGCTCCGGGTCGCGGTCGACGAACGGCAGGGGCTTGTCGGCGCCGATGTCCATGGTGCGGACGACGACGCGGTGGTTCGGGAAGGCCCGCAGGATCGTCTGGTACTGCTCGACCTGCAGGTCGACGTCCGGCGCCTCGCTGCGGTCCTGGAACAAGAACTCCGTCCGGACCAGGCCGCTGCCCTCGGCGCCCTCCTCCACGGCCGGGTCGACCGCGTCGGGGCCGTTGAGGTTGGCGGCCACCTCGACCCGCCGGCCATCGGAGGTGCGGCCCTCCTCCCCCTTGAGCGAGGCGAGCCGCCGGCGCCGCTCGCGCTCGTCGGCGGCGCGCTCGTCCAGGTCCCGTCGGGCCTCCTCGTCGGGGTCGGCGACAACCTCGCCGGTGGAGCCGTCGACGCCGACCAGTGTGTCGGCGGCGACCGTCTCCAGCAGCCCGGAGGTGCCGACGACCGCGGGGATGCCGATGGAGCGCGCGATGATCGCGGCGTGGCTGACCGACGACCCCTGCTCGCAGGCGATGCCGGCGATGAGCTCGGTGGGCAGGCGGGCGGTGTCCGAGGGGGTGAGGTCGGTCGCGACGACGACGCAGCGCCGCGTCGGCACCGGCGCCGGCCCGGCGCCGGTGAGGATGTCGACGACGCGGTCGCGGGCGTCGTCCAGGTCGGCCGCCCGGGCCGCCAGGTACTCGTCCGCGGAGGCGGCGAGCAGGCCGCTGAACTCGTCGAAGGCGTCGCGCACCGCCTTCTCCGCCGACGTCCCCTTGTCGATCGCCTCCCGCGCCAGGGACGCGAGCTCGGGATCGGCGACGAACTCGGCGTGCGCCTCGAAGATGGCGCCCTGCCCCTCGTCGGCGGCGGTGGTCATCGCCTCGGCGATGTCGCGCAGGTCCCGCTCGGCCTGCTCCAGCGCCTCGTCCAGGCGTCGCCGCTCCCTCCGGGCGTCCCCGTCGTGGGCGTCGGGCAGCTCGTCGGGTCGCTCGCGCGGAGCGACGACGAAGGCGGGGGCGACGGCGACGCCGGGTGATGCGCCCCGCCCCTGCAGCCACGTGCTCATTCGCCGATGCCCGACTCGACGAGCTCGACGAGCGTCTTCAGGGCCTCGTCCTCGTCGTCGCCGTCGGTGGCGATGGTGATCTCGTCGCCCTGGTGGCAGTCGAGCGTCAGCACCCGCAGCACCGACTTCGCGTTCGCCTCGGTCTCGCCCTTGGACACCTTCACGTCACAGTCGAAGGTGGCGGCTCGCTTGGAGAACACCGCGGCCGGCCGGGCGTGCAGCCCGCTCTCGTTGCGCAGCTCGACGGTCTTGCTAGGCATGGGCTGTCTCCCTCTCGGGCTCGGACGCGCCGGCGCGGGCACGCCCGGAGCGGGTCCACGACTTGGCCGCGACGACGAGCGCGGCGGTGACGACCGTG
The DNA here is from genome assembly GCA_019347785.1 of Actinomycetota bacterium. Classification (GTDB taxonomy): domain Bacteria; phylum Actinomycetota; class Nitriliruptoria; order Euzebyales; family Egibacteraceae; genus JAHWKQ01. The sequence goes on along the minus strand of JAHWKQ010000164.1, from coordinate 208 downwards.
CCGACCGCGATGGCCAGCAGGTACAGCAGGGCGTTGTTGATGAGCCCGATGACGAAGATGCCGCCGTGGGGGGCGCGCAGCTGCAGTCCGAGGCCCAGGGAGATGGCGCCGGCCAGCGCGGAGCCGACCATGCACGACGGGATCACCCGCAGCGGGTCGGCCGCGGCGAACGGGATCGCGCCCTCGGTGATGAACGACGCGCCCATCA
>JAHWKQ010000019.1 GCA_019347785.1 Actinomycetota bacterium | reverse complement strand
CGCCGTCGCGGCCAAGTTCTACGTGGCAATGCTGTCGATCAGCCAGCTGCTGTTCTTCTCGGCGGTCATCCCGCTGCTGCTGGAGGTCGACATCCCCGTCACCCTCACCGACTGCGTGCTGCTGTTCCTCCTGCGCACCGCCATCGCGATCCCGCTGGTCGCCGGCATCACCCACCTGTTCTTCTGAGGAAGGGGGACACCCGATGAGCCGGCCACGCACCGTCCGGGCGGCCCGAGGCGCCGATCTGCGCTGCAACGACTGGCTCTCCGAGGCGGCCCTGCGGTGTCTGGAGAACAACCTCGACCCGGACGTCGCCGAGCGCCCCGACGACCTGGTCGTCTACGGCGGGCAGGGCCGCGCCGCGCGCAGCTGGGAGGCGTTCGACGCCCTCGTGGCGACGCTGCGCGGCCTGCGGGGCGACGAGACGCTGCTGGTGCAGTCGGGCAAGCCGGTGGGCGTGTTCACCACCCACCGGATGGCCCCGCGGGTGCTGATCGCCAACAGCCTGCTCGTTCCCGAGTGGGCGACGTGGGAGGACTTCTGGGAGCTGGAGGCCGCCGGGCTGACCATGTACGGCCAGATGACTGCGGGCTCGTGGATCTACATCGGCACCCAGGGAATCCTGCAGGGGACCTACCAGACGTTCGCCGCGATCGCCGAGCAGCGCTTCTCGGGGTCGCTGGCCGGCACGTTGACGCTGACCGCCGGCCTGGGCGGCATGGGCGGGGCCCAGCCACTGGCCGTCACGATGAACGGCGGGTCGGTCTTGGTCGTGGAGGTCGACGAGCGGCGCATCCGCCGCCGTCTGGACACCGGCTACCTCGACGCGCACGCCGGCTCGCTGGACGAGGCCGTGGGGCTGGCGCTGAAGGCCAAGCGTGACCGGCGGGCGCTGTCGGTCGGTGTCACCGGCAACGCCGCCGAGGTCTTCGCGGACCTGCTGGCCCGTGGCATCGACATCGACGTCGTGACCGACCAGACGTCGGCCCACGACCCCCTGCACGGCTACGTGCCCGCGGGGCTGGCGCTGGACGAGGCCGAGCAGCTGCGCGGTTCCAAGCCGTCGGAGTACGTCGAGCGCGCCCGCGCGTCGATGGCGGCCCACTGTCGGGCGATGGTCGGCTTCGCAGACGCCGGCGCGGAGGTCTTCGACTACGGCAACAGCCTGCGAGGGGAGGCGCGCAAGGCCGGCTTCGCCGACGCGTTCGCCTACCCCGGCTTCGTACCGGCCTATATCCGTCCGCTGTTCTGCCAGGGAGTCGGGCCGTTCCGCTGGCTGGCCCTGTCGGGCGACCCCGGGGACATCGCCGCGACCGACGACGCCCTGCTGGAGGCGTTCCCCGACGACGAGGTCCTGGCGCGCTGGATGCGCCTGGCCCGCGAGCGGGTGCGCTTCCAGGGACTGCCGGCGCGCATCTGCTGGCTGGGCTACGGCGACCGCGACCGCGCCGGCGCGGTCTTCAACGACCTCGTGCGGTCCGGGAAGGTGTCCGCGCCGATCGTCATCGGCCGCGACCACCTCGACAGCGGGTCGGTGGCCTCGCCGCACCGCGAGACCGAGTCGATGGCCGACGGGTCCGACGCCGTGGCCGACTGGCCCATCCTGAACGCCCTGCTGAACACCGCCTCGGGCGCCGCCTGGGTCGCCGTGCACCACGGCGGCGGCGTGGGCATGGGCAAGTCCATCCACGCCGGCGCGCAGGTCGTCGCCGACGGCACCGACGACGCCGCCGGGCGCCTGCGGCGGGTGCTGACCAACGATCCGGGCACGGGCGTGATGCGCCACGCCGACGCCGGCTACGAGCAGGCACGCGAGGTCGCGCGCCGGCGCGGGGTCCGCCTGCCGATGCTGGACTGACCGGCGGCTCCCGGTGCCCCAACCCCGCAGGTGTGTCGAGTCACGCACGGATGACGTGCGCCAGTCGACACACCTGCGGGTCTGGTGGGCGGAGCGCGCGTGGATGCCCGGCGGCGTGGCCGAGCGCGTGCTGCTGACGGCCGACGGCGACAGGCTTGAGGCCGTCACCGCAGGGGCGGACCCGCCCGCTGACGCCGCCAGGCTCCCCGGACTGGTGCTGCCCGGGCTGGTGAACGCACACAGCCACGCGTTCCACCGGGCGCTGCGGGGGCGGACCGAGTCCGACCCCGGCGACTTCTGGTCGTGGCGCGCGCGGATGTACGAGCTGGCCCTGCGCCTGGACCCCGATCGCTACCACGCGCTCGCGCGGGCCGTGTATGCCGAGATGGCGCTGGCAGGGATCACGGCGGTGGGGGAGTTCCACTACCTGCACCACGCCCCCGGGGGACGCCCCTACGCGGAGCCCAACGCGATGGGCGCGGCGCTGGCGGCCGCCGCCGACGAGGCGGGCCTGCGGCTCACCCTCGTGGACACGTGCTATCTGCGGGGCGACTTCGACGTGCCACTGCGCGGCCCGCAGCTGCGCTTCGGCGACGCCGACGCCGAGGCCTGGGCGCGGCGGGCGTCAGACGCCGCCGCCGAGCTGCCGGGTGTGCGCATGGCCGCCGGCGCCCACAGCGTCCGGGCCGTGCCGCCGGACTCTATGGACGTCGTCGCCGGGTGGGCCGCCGAGCGCGACGCCCCCCTGCACGTGCACCTCTCCGAACAGCCCGCCGAGAACGAGGCGTGCCTGGCGGCGACGGGGCGCACACCCGCGGCGCTGGCCGACGAGCATGGCCTGCTCGGGCCGCGCACCACCGCGGTGCACGCGACCCATGTGACCGCCGGGGACGTCAAGCGGCTCGGCTCGGGCGCCACCGCGGTCTGTCTGTGCCCCACCACCGAGCGCAGCCTGGCCGACGGGATCGGTCCCGCCGCCGCCCTGCGCGACGCGGGCAGCCCCTTGTGTGTGGGCAGCGACAGCCACGCCGTCGTGGACCTGTTCGAGGAGGCCCGCGCCGTCGAGCTCGACGAGCGGCTGGCGACCGGGCGGCGGGGGCACCACCGCCCCGAGGCGCTGCTGCGCGCCGCCACGGCCGGCGGCGCCGCCGCCCTGGGATGGGACGCCGGGACGCTGGCGCCGGGGCGGCTGGCCGACTTCGTCGCGGTCGACACGGCCGGCGTCCGGCTGGCCGGCGCGGGACGGCGGGACCTGCCCACCCAGGTGGTGTTCGCGGCCACGGCCGCCGACGTCACGCACGTCGTGGTCGGCGGCCGCCCCGTCGTGGACGACCGGGCGCACGTCCGGGTCGGCGACGTCGGCCGCGCGCTGGGGGACGCGATCCGCGAGGTGACCGCCCCGTGAGCCCGGCCCCCCCACCCCGCAGGGTCGGCGGGGGATGCGCATGACAGTCTGGCTGCTGCGCGATGTTGGTCGCCTGTTCACCGGCACCGGTGCCGGCGTCATCCAGGACGCCCTCGTCTGCGTCGACGGGGATCGCGTCGCCTGGGTGGGAAGCGGCGGCGCCGAGCCCCCGGAGGACCTGCGCCGGCGCGTGGCCGACGTGGTCGACGCCGAGGGCGGCCTCGTCACACCGGGCCTGATCGACGCCCACACCCACCCGGTGTACGCCGGCGACCGGCATGCCGAGGTCGCGGCGCGCAGCGCCGGGCTGTCCTACGGCGAGCTCGGCGGCGACACGGGCATCCCGGCGACCGTGGCGACGACCCGGGCCGCCGGCGCCGACGACCTCGAGCGCGGCCTCGTCGGGCGCCTGCGCTCGTGGCTGCGCGCCGGCACGACGACCGTCGAGGCCAAGACCGGCTACCACCTGGACCACGACGGCGAGCTGGCCGCGACGCGCCTGCTGGCCCGGCTGGCCGACGACCCGTCCCTGCCGCGCCTGTCGGTCACCTTCCTCGCCGCCCACGCGCTGCCCGCGGAGGCGGCCGGCGACTGGGACGCCTATGCGCGGCAGGCCGCCGGCTGGTCGGCCGACGCCGCCGACGCCGGCGCGGTGGCCTGCGACGCCTTCTGCGACACGGGCTACTTCACCGTGGCCCAGTCCCGTGAGGTGCTGCTGGCTGGCCGCGCGGCCGGGCTCGTCCCCCGCGTCCACGCCGACGAGCTGGAGCACACCGGCGGGGCCGCCCTCGCGGCCGAGGTCGGGGCCGCGTCCGCCGACCACCTGCTGCACGTCACGCCCGCCGACGCCCGGCGGCTGGCCGCGGCGGGTGTGGTCGCCACCTTGTGCCCCGGCACGGCCATGTCGATCGGGACGACCCCGGATGTGGCGGCGCTGCGCGCGGCCGGGGTGCACATCGCCCTGGGCAGCGACCACAACCCCGGGACGTGCGGCATCACGAGCATGAGCCTGGTCGTGGCGCTGGCCGTGGCCGCGCTGGGCCTGTCGGTGCACGAGGCGCTGCTGGCCGCCACCCGCGGCGGCGCCCGCTCCCTGCGCATGGAGGACCGGGGCACGGTACGCCCCGGGTCGCTGGCCGATCTGGTGTGGTGGCCGGCCGAGCACGAGGGCGCCCTGGCCTGGGGATGGGGGCTGCGGCCCCGGACGGTCTGGCGGGCCGGTGAGGGCGTCGCAGGCGACGCCGGCCCATGACCGCCGGGGGGCACGCATGACGGCCGACCCGTCGCCGGTCGGGGCGCGCTTCGAGCGCTGCTTCCAGGGCCTGGCGGCGGTCGGCCGCACCGGACGGGGCGGCTACCGCCGCCTGGCCTGGACCGAGGCCGACGTGCGGGCGCGCGCCTGGTTCGCCCGTGAGGCCGCCGCCCGCGGCCTGGCGGTGGAGACCGACGGCAACGGCAACCAGTGGGCGTGGTGGGGAGACCCCACCGCCGGCGGTGCCGTCGCGACCGGCAGCCACCTGGACACCGTCGTCGACGGCGGCGCCTTCGACGGCGCCCTCGGTGTCGTCTCCGGGCTGGTGGCCGTCGAGACGCTCGCGCGGGAGGGGTTCGAGCCCCACCGGCCCGTGGCCGTCGTCGCCTTCGCCGACGAGGAGGGGGCCCGCTTCGGTGTGCCGACGTTCGGCAGCCGGCTGCTGACCGGGGCGCTGCGCCCGGCCGACGTCCTCGACCGCCCCGACGCCGCAGGCGTGCGGCTGGGCGACGCGATGGCCGCCGCCGGCCTGGACCCCGCCGGGCTCGGCGCGGACCCGGGGCGACTGGCACGCCTGGCCGCCTTCGTTGAGCTGCACGTCGAGCAGGGCCGCGGCCTGGCCGGGACACCCGACGCGGTGGCCGTCGCGACCGGCATCTGGCCGCACGGACGCTGGCGCCTGAGCCTGACGGGCCGGGCCGATCACGCCGGCACCACCGCGATGCCCGACCGCCGGGACCCGACGGCGTCACTGCCCACGGCGATCTCCTCGGCGCACCGCCACGCGACGGCCGGTGGCGGGGTGGCGACGGTGGGCCGGATCGAGGTCGACCCGGGGACGACGAACACGATCCCTTTCCGGGTGCGGGCCTGGCTGGACGCCCGCGCGCCCGACGCGGGCCGGCTCGACGCCCTGCTCGCGCGCTGGGACGCCGACGTCCGCGGCGACGCCGCGGGGCGGGGCCTGGTGACGGACGTGGTGTGCGAGTCGCGGAGCGCGGCGGTCACCTTCGACGCGGACCTGTGCGCCGTCCTGGACACGGTCCTGGGACGGGGCGAGCGGGCCGCCCCGCACCTGGCCACCGCCGCCGGACACGATGCCGGGGCGCTGGCCGCGGCCGTGCCCAGCGCCATGCTGTTCGTGCGCAACCCGACCGGGGTCAGCCACAGCCCCCGGGAGCACGCCGATCGTGACGACTGCGTCGCCGGGGTGCTCGCGTTGCGCGCCGTGCTCGCCGAGCTCGCCGGCCCCCCACGCGCCTGACCCGGACTGTGTCGAGTTCACCACCGCGACGGTGCGCGGATCGACACAGTCCGGGGTGGGCGGGCGACGGCCCGCGCGCGTCAGCGGGCGAGCAGGCGGCGGACGTCGTGCAGCCCGTGGACCAGCCCGGCGTCGGCGACCGCGAGGGCCTCCTCCCACGCGAACCAGCGGACGTCAGGGCTCTCGCCGGCCCCCGGGGAAGGGTCGACGTCGTCGGCGAGCAGCAGGTACCGCAGGTCCAGGTGGGTGTGGCCCCGGCCGCCCCGGTGGACGTCGGTGTGGACCAGCCGCGGGCCCGCCGCCGGATGCGAGCCGGGCACGCCGGTCTCCTCGGCGGTCTCGCGTTCGGCCGCTTCCCAGGGGGTCTCGCCGTGATCGACGTGGCCACCGGGCTGCATCCAGACGCCGAGGCGCTTGTGGCGGTGCAGCAGCGTGCCCCGCGGTCCGACGACGATCGCCGACGCGGTGGCGTGCACCGGCCCGGCGCGCTCGTCGAAGGGCCGGTCGAGTCGGGCCAGGCCGTCCAGGACCCGCCGCCGCGACCGCCGCCCCCGGGGGTCGGCGGGCGTCAGCGCGGCGACCTCGGCTCGGACCCGCTCGACGACTCCGGGGGCCACGGCCGCCGTCGCACCGGGCGTCACAGCGGTCGTGTGGCGACCGCGCGCGGGGGTCCGGTATGTCCCACGGCGGCGCCCACGGCGCGGGCCACGGCCGGGACGACCGCGAGGTCGAACGGTGACGGGATGATGTAGTCGGGGGCCAGCCGGCCGGGCTCGACGATCAGTGCGATGGCCTCCGCCGCGGCCACCTTCATGGGGTCGGTGACCGCCCGGGCGCCCGAGTCCAGCAGCCCGCGGAACAGCCCCGGGAAGCACAGCACGTTGTTGATCTGGTTCGGCTCGTCGCTGCGGCCGGTGGCCACGACGGCGGCGCGGCGACGCGCCACCGCCGGGTCGATCTCCGGCGTGGGGTTGGCCATGGCGAAGACGATGGCGTCCTCGGCCATCAGTCCCAGCTGTGTGGGGGTGAGGGTGTCGCCCGCGGACAGGCCTACGAAGACGTCGGCCCCGGCCAGCGCCTCCTCCTTGGGGCCGTGCAGCCGGCGCGGGTTGGTCTGCCTGCCGAGCCGGCGGTAGATCGGGTCGCGCGCCTCCCGGCGCCGCGGCGTGACGATGCCGTTGCGGTCGACGCCGACCAGGTCCTGCACGCCCGCCGCCAGCAGCAGGTTGGCCACGGCGATCCCCGCGGCGCCGATGCCCTGGACGACGACCCGGAGGCGGGGGCCGACCTCCTTGCCGACGAGCTTGACGGCGTTGAGCAGCGCGGCGAGCACGACCACGGCGGTGCCGTGCTGGTCGTCGTGGAAGACGGGGACGTCGACCCGCTGGCGCAGCTTGCCCTCCACCTCGAAGCAGCGGGGCGCGGCGATGTCCTCCAGGTTGATGCCGCCGAAGCCCACCGACAACGCGGCGATGATGTCCACGAGCCGGTCGGGGTCACGCTCGTCCAGGCATATCGGATACGCGTCCACGTCGGCGAAGCTCTTGAGCAGCATCGCCTTGCCCTCCATCACGGGCATGGCGGCCGCCGGACCGATGTCGCCCAGGCCCAGCACGGCCGAGCCGTCTGTGACCACCGCGACGCTGTTGCGCTTGATCGTAAGGGTCCGCGCCAGCTCCGGGTCGTCGGCGATGGCCCGGCACACGCGGGCCACCCCCGGGGTGTAGACGACGGCGAGGTCCTCGGCCGTGCGCACCGACAGCTTCGTGCGGACGGAGATCTTGCCGCCCGCGTGCGCGTCGAGCACTCCGGCGGCGGAAGCGGGGGCCTGCCCCGGGGGCTCTGAAGCGTCTGCGGTTCGCCGCTGCGGGGCTGACACGCCGGCGCTTACACGGCCACGTACACGTGCTCGGCCATGTCGTGGTCCACGGCGACCGACTCGTCGTCGACCGTGGCGATGACGTCCGCGCCGTCGATCACCAGCTGCAGACGGGTGCCGGGACCCAGGTGGTGCTGCCGCAGGAACCGCATCGCCTCGACGTCCACCTGCAGGCGCTCGGAGATCCGCCGCACGGTCGCGCGCGCGCTGCGCTCGGCCGCCTCGGCCATCGTGACCAGCGTGTCCGCCTGGGCGCCTGGCGTGCCCGGGATGGGGTTGCCGTGGGGGCAGGTGACGGGGTTTCCGAGCAGCGCCGCGATGCGCGACTCCACGTCGTCGGAGATGACGTGCTCCCAGCGACACGCCTCGACGTGGACCTGCTCCCACTCCAGCCCGATGATGTCCGTCAGCAGGCACTCGGCCAGCCGGTGCTTGCGCATGACGCCAACGGCCAGCTTGCGCCCCATGGGGGTGAGCGCCAGGATCCGGTCGGGCCCAAGCTCCAACAGGCCCTCCTCCTCCAGCCGGGCGACCGTCTCGCTCACCGCCGGGGCCGACAGCCCGAGCCGCTCCACCAGCCGCGCCCGCAGCGGCCGGATGCCCTCCTCCTCCAGCTCCCAGATCGTCCGCAAGTACATCTCGGTCGCATCGATGAGCGGCGTCATGGCGACCCTCCTTCCGGTGGGGCAACTGTACCGAACGGCGGGTCCGAAACCCACCGGCACGGGGGACACCGGAGCCGCGCCTAGCCTCTTCTGACTACGAAAAGTAGTCTTCTCATTGCTATGAGTCCTCCCTAGAGTGTCGCCGGCCCCTCGCGTCGCGAGGAGGCGTCGACAAGGACCGACGTGCCCGTTCTCACCGCCGTGTACCTGGACCTGCAGTGCAAGGCCAGCCTGCGCGTGTGGCGCTGGCTGACCGCGCTGCCGGGTGGCACCGCCGACGTGCGCCCGTACTGGCAGAGCCCCGGCCAGCCGCGCCTGCAGCCATGGGACGCAGAGGGCCTCTCGTGGAGCCTGGAGCTGCTGGCACTCGGCGAGTGCGCCCGCGCCCAGGGCGCGCGGGTCCACCGGAACTACGTCGGCGTCGCCCTGCACGCCGTCCACGTCGAGAAGCTCGACGTGAGCACCCCGGTGGGGCTGGGGGAGCTGGCCTCCAGGGCCTCGCTGGACGTGAGCGCGTTCACCGCCCAGCGTGAGCGCTGGCGCGCCGAGGTCGGCCTGCACCACCGCGAGGCCGAGGACGACTTCGGCGTCTTCCAGACGCCCGCGCTCGTCTTCGACGACGACCGCGCCGTGCACGTCCGTCTGGCCGACGACGTCCGGCCGTCGGGGGCCCAGCAGCTGCTCGACTATGTCGCCGACCTCACTCGGCACCCGCTCGCCGAGCTGCGGCGCACGGCCTGACCGGCGTGCGCTAACGGCGCTACCATGCACCCGCATCGCCCGTCCCCGAGGGGTAGCCGTGGCCACCGATCAGCGCGCGGCCCTGGCCGAGTACGCTGCCAGGCTCGCCGAGGTAAAGGAGTACCTTTGACCTCGACGCCAAGCGTCGGCGGCTGACCGACCTGCGGCGACGGGCCGCCGCGCCCGGTCTGTGGGATGACCCGGCGGGGGCCCAGCGGCTCATGGGCGAGCTGGCCGCCGTCGAGGACGACCTGCGCGTCTACGACGACTTCGCCCAGCGGCTGGAGGATCTGCAGGTCCTCGACGAGCTTGCCCGCGACGAGCACGACGAGGCGACCGCCACGGAGGTGGCCGAGGGCCTGGCGGGGTTGGAGGCGGCGCTGGAGGAACTCGAGATCCGCGTGCTGCTGTCCGGGGAGCACGACGAGCGCGACGCGCTGGTCACCGTGCACGCGGGCGCCGGCGGCACCGACTCGCAGGACTGGGCCCGGATGCTCGAGCGCATGCTGCTGCGCTGGGCCGAGCGCCACGGCTTCCGTGTCGACGTGCACGACGAGCAGGAGGGTGAGGAGGCCGGCATCCGGTCGGCCACGTTCACCGTGCACGGGCTGCGGGCGTACGGGCTGCTGCACGCCGAGCGGGGGGTGCACCGGCTGGTCCGCATCAGCCCGTTCGACGCGCAGTCACGACGCCACACCGCCTTCGCCAGCGTCGACGTGGTGCCGGTGCTCGACGAGCTCGACGCCGAGGTGGTGATCCCCGACGAGGACCTGCGCGTCGACGTGTTCCGCTCGTCCGGGCCCGGCGGCCAGGGCGTGAACACGACCGACTCCGCGGTGCGCCTCACCCACGTGCCCAGCGGCATCGTCGTCGCGTGCCAGAACGAGCGCAGCCAGCTGCAGAACAAGGCGACGGCGCTGAGGCTGCTCAGGGCCAAGATCGCCGAGCTGGAGCGCGAGGAGCGCGCGGCCGAGCTGGCGGCCGTCCGCGGCGAGCAGCGCGACGTGGCCTGGGGCAGTCAGATCAGGTCCTACGTGCTGCACCCGTACCAGATGGTGAAGGACCACCGCACCGGCCAGGAGACGGGCAACACCGCCGCGGTGCTCGACGGCGACCTCGACCGCCTCATCACCGCCTGGCTGCAGTGGCGGGCCAAGGCCGCCGCCACCAGGATCTGAGACCACGGCCGGTCAGCCTCGCTCACCGGGTGGGCCGGTGGCGTCCTCGAGGGTGCGCTGCGCCGTCTCGAGGTCCATGCCGGAGCCGCGCAGCAGGTCGATGACCGTCGAGCGGACCTGGCCGACCACTCTGCTGACCGCCAGGGTGCGGGCGTCGGGGAACAGCTCGCCCGTCCGCGCGACCGCGTCGAGAGCGAGGCGGCGCGTGGCGTCCAGCCGGTCCGCGCCGACCAGCTGCGCGCCGAGCCCGCGCACACCCCTGGCCAGGTCCGCTACCGCCTCCGACAGGGCCGTAGGGGCGGGCCGGCCACCGCTCACCACGGCGATGCTGGCGCGCGCCAGCACCCGAGTGTTGCGCACCGCCAGGTCCACCTGCGCAGCCGCGTCGGCGTAGGGGCCCAAGCGGTCACGCGCCCCCCGCCGGATCGGGGACAAGCGCGCGGTCTCCCGGGCCACGGCCAGGGCGTCGTGCAGCGTGCGGACCGGGGCGTCGATGGCGCGGGCGTCCAGCAGGGCCGCCTCGGCCTCGCCCCGGTCGCCCGCCGCCAGTGCCCGCGATGTGCGGGCCAGCGCGTCGCCGAGCCCGTCGAAGACGGGGCCGGCCGCCCGCATCACGGTCGCCAGCGGGTCGAGCGGGAACAGCACCTGACCGACCAGCAGCGCCACGGCGCCGCCGATCACGGCGTGGAAGAACCGGTCCGGGGTCAGGCCGGCGGTCGGGGGTTGGATCGTGGCCACCAGGATGGCCGAGACGGCGGCCTGGTTGACCAGGACCGCGCTGCCGCCCAGCGAGAGCGCGGCGCTCATCGCCAGCGCGGTGACCAGGACGATCTGCCAGGCCCCCACACCGATGACGAGGATGATCGCGTCGGCGACGACGATGCCCACGGCAACGCCCAGCACCATCTCGACGGCGCGACGACCCCGCTGGCCGAGTGTCGTACCGAGGGTGATCACCGCCGCCACCGAGGCGAAGAACGGACGCTCGTAGCCGAATGCCACGTGCGCGACGAACCAGGCCAGTCCGGCCGCCGCCGCCGTCTGCGCGATCGGCCGACCGGCCGCCCGGACCCGCCGCAGGCCCCGCAGGGGCCGGGCCTCGGCGCTCCCGACGCTCGGGCTCACCCGGCCCGCCGCGGCGCTCCGCGCCGGTCCCAGCGGCGCCGGTGCCAGCGCCACGCGGACGCGACGATGCCGTCCAGGTCCGTGTGATCGGGACGCCACCCCAACGGGCTGCGGGCACGGTCGGCGGAGGCGACGACCATCGCGGGGTCGCCGGGCCTGCGCGGTCGCTCGCGTGCGACGACGTCGCGGCCGGTGACCCGTCGGGCCGCCTCCACGACCTCGCGGACGCTCACCCCGGTGCCGTTGCCGATGTTGCAGACCATCCGGCCGTGGTCGTGGAGGGGCTCCAGGGCCAGCACGTGGGCATCGGCCAGATCCGCGACGTGCACGTGGTCGCGGACGCAGGTGCCGTCAGGCGTTCGTGGTCCTCACCGGCGCCCGGGGTGGCTCCCCCGGCGTTGGAGTGGCGCAGGATCGCCCACCGGCCCCGGGGCCGCCCGAGCCACCCCAGCGCCCGCTCGGTGAGCAGCCTGGCCTGGCCGTAGGCGTTCGTCGGCTCGGACAGCACGAAGCGGTCGACGGCGTGGCCCGCCTCGCGCAGTCGGGCGGCGGTCACCGAGCCGATGTAGTCCGCGCCGCCGGTTACCAGTACTCGCATCGGCGCTCCTCCCGACCCGGAGGATAGTCGGGGCGGGCATGCTCGGCGCCGTGAACATCGCCTGTTATGCTCGGTTTCCCCGCCCGGTCTGGCCCCCGCGCCCCTCGCCGTGCCCGAGGCTTTCAGGTGATCCAGCTCGAGACCGTCTCCAAGTCCTATCAGGGCGCTGTCATCGCGCTGTCCGAGGTCACCGTGACGATCGACGAGGGCGAGTTCGTCTTCCTCGTCGGGCCCTCAGGATCGGGCAAGAGCACCCTCATCAGGCTGCTGCTCAAGGATGAAGATCCAGATGAGGGTGAGGTCTGGGTCAACGGGACGCGGCTGAGCGGACTCAGGCCGTGGAAGGTGCCGGCGCTGCGCCGCCAGCTGGGCTGCGTCTTCCAGGACTTCAAGCTGCTGCCCAACAAAACCGTCGGCGAGAACGTGGCCTTCGCGCTGGAGGTCATCGGGCGGCCGCGTTCTGTGGTGAGCTCCACGGTGCCCGAGATCCTGCAGCTGGTCGGCCTGGGTGGGCGGGCGGGGGCCTACCCCCGTGAGCTGTCCGGCGGGGAGCAGCAGCGGGTGTCCATCGCCCGGGCCTGTGTGAACCGACCGCGGATCCTGCTGTGCGACGAGCCGACCGGCAACCTGGACCCCAGCACGTCGATCGAGATCATGCGCCTGCTGGACCGGATCAACCGAACGGGCACCACGGTCCTGATGGCCACGCACGACCAGAACATCGTGGACTCGATGCGCCGCCGCGTGGTCGAGCTGCGCGGCGGCGCGCTCGTGCGCGACCAGGTCCGAGGGGTCTACGGGCATGGCGGCTAGGTGGCGCTACCTGCTCGGTGAGGTCGGCCTCGGGCTGCGACGCAATCTGCTCATGACGGTCGCGACGGTGCTGACCGTCACCGTCAGCCTGGCGCTGCTGGGCGCCGGGCTGCTCGTGCAGCGCCAGGTCCAGATCGCCCGTGATCTTTTCTTCTCGCAGGTGGAGGTGTCGATCTTCCTGCGCGACGACATCACCGAGGCACAGCGTCAGACGCTGGAGTCCGATCTCGCCGAGAGCCACCTCGTGCAGGAAGTGCTCTACGAGTCCAAACAGCAGGCCTACGCCAAGTACCAGCGACTATTCGCCGACCAGCCCGATCTGGTCGAGAGCGTGGAGCCGGACTTCCTGCCCGCCTCGTTCCGCGTGAAGCTGACCGACCCGGAGCAGTTCAGGGCCATCGAGACGCGGTTCGCCGGCTACCCCGGCGTGGAGGACGTCACCGACCAGCGCGAGGTCCTCGGCAGGTTCTTCCAGATCATGGACGGCTTCCGCAACGGTGCGCTCGTGGTGGCGCTGCTGCAGCTGGTGGCCGGGGCCGCGCTCATCTCCAACACCATCCGCATCACCGCGTTCGCCCGCCGCGAGCAGACCGGCATCATGAAGCTGGTCGGCGCGACGAACTGGTACATCCGCCTGCCGTTCATCCTGGAGGGCGTGATCGCCGGCGTGCTCGGCGCAGTGACCGCCGGTGGCTTGCTGCTCGTCGCCGAGGCGACGATCGTCAACCGACTCCGCGACGCCGTCACGTTCCTGCCGCTCGTGCGAACTGTGGACGTCGTCCAGACCATCCCCGTGCTCGTCCTGACCGGGGCGGGGATCGCCGCGATCGCCTCCTTCCTTTCCATTCGGCGTCACCTCGCCGTGTGATGCCTGTCAACGCATGACCGATTTTGTCACGTATTGGTCCGATTGGACGGGGCCGGTTTCTTGGTGATCCGGGGGGTCGTCTTCTAGGGTCGCCCGCGTGCCCGGATCGGGAGCCTCCCGCACTCTCGTCGCCGTCATGTGCGCGGCCCTCCTCCTGACGCCCGCCGAGGCCCTCGCCGTCCCCAAGAACAGACTCGACAAGGTCAACGAGCGGCTGGGGTCCGCGCGGGGGAGCCTGGACACCGTCCGGGGCCGCCGCGACACGACGCTGGCCCACCTCAACCGGATCGAGCGGCGCCACGCCCGTCTCCAGTCACGTCTGGTGACGCTCAACGCCCGCCTGGCCGAGGCCGAGGCGCAGCGGGCGGCGGCCCGGGCCGCCCTGGCGCGGACCACGCGGATGCTGGAGACCGCCCGCAAGCGGCTGGCCGCGACCCGCGCCCAGCTCGTCCAGGCGGTCAGGCGCTTCCACGAGCGCGTGCGCGCGTCGTACAAGGCCGGCACGGCGACCGACCCGTCGGTGCTGCTCGCCGTCAACGACGCCAACGAGCTGGCCCGCTCGGTGGCCTACGTCCAGTCGGTGATGGACGCCGACCAGCGGGAAGTCCAACGGATCGAGCGGCTCGAGCGCCGCGTCGAGCGCGAGTCCGAGCGCCTGGCCCGCCTGCGCCGCCAGCGCGATCGCCAGCACGGGGTCGCCGAGCGCCGCCACGACCGCTACTCGCGTCTGGTCGAGCGCCAGCAGCGCGTCAGCGCGGCCACCGGCGTCCAGGCCCGGATGCGCAAGCAGACTCTGCGGCGGCTGCGAACCGATGGACGCTCGCTGCGGGCGCTCTCCAGACAGCTGCAGGTCGACCAGCGCACGCTGACGGCCGAGCTGACCCGGGTGGCGCGTGAGCAGCAGCGCCGAGGGGCGGTTCGGGTCCGGGCCAGCCGGGCGCGGGCCCGGGTCCAGGCCCGCCGGTCGCAGGCGGAGTACGCCCGGGACGCGCGCGCCCACGCCGCCGCCGAGGCCGAGCAGATCCAGGAGGGGCGGGCGGAGGCCCAGGAGGCCCAGGAGGCCACCAGCTCGTCGAGCTCGGACGCCGGCTCCTCGAGCTCCTCGTCGTCCGAGGCCGCGACGGCCCCGGCCAGCTCCGGCTGGCTGTGGCCGGCCGACGGGCCCCTGGTCAGCTCGTTCGGCTACCGCGTGCACCCGATCACCGGGGTGAGCACGATGCACGCCGGCGTCGACCTCGGGGTGTCGACCGGCGCCCCGGTGTACGCGGCGCGCAGTGGCACGGTGTACTCGGCGGGCTGGCGCGGCGGGTACGGCCAGGCCGTGGTGATCGACCACGGCGACGGCATCACGACCCTGTCCGCGCACCTGTCCCAGATCGCGGTGTACAGCGGCCAGTACGTGGGCCAGGGCGAGGTCATCGGCTACGCGGGCTCGACCGGCTTCGTCACCGGCCCCCACCTCCACTTCGAGGTCCACAGGTACGGCCGGCCGGTCGACCCCATGGCCTACATCGGCTGAGGGACGGGCCGGCCGGCCGGGGGCGTCGGGGCCGGTCGCATGGCAGGCTTGACGGATGCGCCGACGCCTCACGGCCCTGGCCTGCGCGCTGCTGCTGGCCGCGGCCCTGCTCGCCGGCTCGTACCGGCTGGGGTACGGGCAGGGGGCCGCCGACGCCGGGGCGCTGCCGCCGGGGCTGTCGGCCGTCGGTCAGCTCTACCGGCGCGTCCAGCAGGAAGCGCTCGAGGTGCCGCCGGACGCCCGGCTGGCCAGAGGCGCGTTGCGCGGGCTCATCGAGGCGCTTGACGACCCCTACGCCGCCTACTACCCCCCGTCGGCGTACCGGCGGCTGAACGAGTCGCTGGAGGGACACTTCACCGGCGTCGGCATCGTGCTGCAGCAGGCGCCGGAGGGCTTCCGGGTCGTCAGCGTCCTGGACGACACACCCGCCGACCGGGCCGGGGTGCGGGCGGGCGAGCGGCTGGTCAGCGTCAACGGCCGCGACGTGCGCGACGAACCGTTCGAGGTCGTCGTGAGCCTGGTCAAGGGCAGGGTCGGCACGCCGGTGGTGCTCGGGCTGCACGGCGACGGCCGCCGCCGGCGTGTGCGGATGCGGCGGGCGCG
The DNA here is from genome assembly GCA_019347785.1 of Actinomycetota bacterium. Taxonomy (GTDB): domain Bacteria; phylum Actinomycetota; class Nitriliruptoria; order Euzebyales; family Egibacteraceae; genus JAHWKQ01. The sequence goes on along the minus strand of JAHWKQ010000019.1, from coordinate 2,496 downwards.
CATCGAGGTGCCGACGATCCAGACCCGCCCGGTCGACGACGACGTCGCCTACCTCCGGCTCCTGCAGTTCTCGCGGGGCGTCGGCGAGGACGTGCGCCGCGCCGTCGGGCGCTTCGTCGACGGAGGGGCGCGGGGCATCGTGCTCGACGTGCGCGGCAACCCCGGCGGCCTGCTCGCAGAGGCCGTCGCGGTGGCGGGCGTCTTCATCGAACGCGGCCCGGTCGTGACCGTCCGCGAGCGGCGGGGCCCCGGCCGGACCCTCAAGGCGGAAGGGGACGCGTTCGAGCAGGTGCCGCTGGTCGTCCTGGTCGACCGGGGCTCGGCCAGCGCCAGCGAGATCGTCGCCGGGGCGGTGCGGGACCGCGAGCGAGGCCGCCTGGTCGGCACGCGCACGTTCGGCAAGGGCACGGTGCAGCTGATCGAGCCGCTCGGCGGGGGGACGGGCGCGAAGTTCACCTCGGCGGAGTACCTGACGCCGACGGGGGCGTCGATCGAGGGGGAGGGGGTCCACCCCGACCGGGTCGTGCGCGGCGAGGGGGCCCAGGTGCGGGCGGCCCGGGCGCTGCTGGGCGGGCCGGTCCGCGACGGGGGGTAGTCTTGCCGCCATGGCGGACAAGGCGGGTCGGGACGTCATCGCGGTGAACCGTCGCGCGCGGTTCGACTACCGCATCGACGAGACCATCGAGGCCGGCCTGGTGCTGACCGGGACCGAGGTCAAGTCGCTGCGGGCGGGACGGGGGTCCATCGCGGAGGCCTTCGCCGTGGTTCGGGGCGACGAGGCCTGGCTGGTGCAGGCGCACATCCCCGAGTACGAGTTCGGCAACCGCGCCAACCACGACCCCACCCGGCAGCGCAAGCTGCTGCTGCACCGCCACCAGATCGAGCGGCTGGCCAGGTTCACCCGGGAGCGTGGCCGCACGCTGGTGCCGATGCGCCTGTACTGGCGTGACGGGAAGGCCAAGCTGCTGCTGGGGCTGGGGGTGGGCAAGGCCGCGCACGACAAGCGGGCCGACCTGGCCGCCAGGGACGCCCAGCGCCAGATCGAGCGCGCGCTGCGGGACCGCCAGAGGGCATGACACCGGGCGCCACGGGCTATCATGGGGTATGGCGCTCCATGACAACCGAGCGCTTCCCCACGGGGGTGACTGGCCTCGACAGGTGCCGGTCGTCTCCGGGAGAGCGAGCCGAGTAGCCCTGGTCATCTCGCAAAACTGCCCGGGGAACCCAATAGGTGCCGAAGACAACTTCGCCCTCGCGGCCTAAGTAGGGCCGCGTGTCCGTCCCCGCCCGCCTGGGGCGGGGGTACGGGCATCATGATCCAGGCTCACCCCGCGGTCGCCGCCACGGGCCCCGGGGGACACCGAAGTGGCGTACGGCCGCCGAGTCGTCCGGTCCCGGGACGCGGCGGCCCGACAATCCACCGGGACCTACGCTCGTAGCGCTTCCGGAGTCGGGGCATCTGCACCCGGGTTCGAATCCCGGCACCTCCACGTCTTGTAACCCCATACGAACACGCTGCTTGCCGTTCGCCATGACCCAATTCCACGACGACCGGCCGCGGCTCGAACAAGAACTCCCGCCACCGACGCGACCTTCTGGGGGGCGGGAACCCCGCACGCCCGCGTCGTGTCTGTAGTGAGCGTAAGAGGCCGCTACAGAGGACGCGCACGTCGGACGGCCGTCCCGAGGGCGGCCGCGAGGGAACCACCCATGCAACGGGACCGTGGGGATCGACGGCCGCAGCGCGCCGCGCGCCCGCGCGATAGTCCCCGTTGTGCGCGTGCGGACGCGTTGGGTGGGGGCCGAGGAAGGGCGGCGCGCACATACTTGCTTGTGGACCACGGTCCGTTGCAGCTGGTCGACCCCCTCGACAGCCCGGATCTCGAGGCGGCTCCCCGTGCGTAACCTGGCGCCGAAGTGAACCGCCCGAAGAGAACCGTCGTGCCAAGTCGTAGTGCGGTTCGCCTTGTCGGCGCGGTCTCTGCCACCGGGTTCGTGGCAGGTGGCGTGCTGGTCGCAGTCACGTACGAGAGCCTGCGTGAAGGCCCGTTGCCGATCGTCGTCGCCGTCGACATCGTGCTGCTCGCCGCCATTCTTGGGGTGGCACGCAGACTGCGGATGGGGAAGCCGGACGCTTTGGCTCGCGTGGGTTCCTCGCTGGCCATGGCTGGGCTGGCCGTCGTCTTTTGGTTCTTCGCCGCCGTTGTGCTGCTGGAGGGGCTGAGCGATCGGGTGCCGGAGTGGGTGGCGGCGTCGGGGACGTTCATCGGTTCCCTGGCCACGCTGATCGCCTTGCCTCTCGGCCTCGTCTTGGCGGCTGTCGCAAGCCTGAGGGAGCCACGACTGCCCGGCTGGGCGCGCCCCCTGCCGCTCGTCGCCACCTCGCTCTTGGTGGCGGTACCGGTCTTCATCGCGCTGGTTCCCGAGGGAAGAGCGGAGGGGCAAGTGGCTGCCGTCCTGTCGGCCGCTTCCGGCGTCGCCTGGGCCGCGTACGTC
>JAHWKQ010000018.1 GCA_019347785.1 Actinomycetota bacterium | reverse complement strand
ACCCCTTCCAGAGCGAGGGCGGCATCGGCGCGTCGGGTGTCTACGTGGGCCGCGACCTGTTCGGCGGCAGCTTCCTGTACGACCCGTGGGAGCTGTACCGCGTCGGCGTGATCGCCAACCCCAACATGGTCGTCGGCGGGCAGGTGGGCTACGGCAAGAGCTCCCTGGTCAAGACCTACGTCTGGCGCCAGCAGGTCTTCGGCCGCCACGCGTTCGTGGTCTCGCCCAAGCCGCACGAGTACGACCCGCTGGCCGCAGCCCTGGGCACCGCGCCCGTCCGGATCGCGCCGGGCTCCCCGGTGCGGCTGAACCCGCTCGACGGAGGGCCCGGCGGAGACGACGCCCCCGAAGCCGTCCAGCAGCGTCGGGAGGAGCTGCTGCTGTCCCTGGCCGAGGCGGCCGTCAAGCGACCGCTCCAGCCGGAGGAGACCACCGCGTGCGGGCTGGCGCTGTCCCGCGCCACACGCGGCGCCGGGGACCGCCCACCGGTGCTGCCGGGCGTGGTCGAGGCGCTGCTGTGGCCCCAGGCCCGCGACGCCGAGGAGGTCGCCACCAGCCGGGAGCGGCTGGCCGGGGACGGGCGCCAGGTCGGGCTGGCGCTGCGTCGCATGGTCACCGGAGACCTGCGCGGCATGTTCGACGGGCCCACGACGCCGGGCGTCTCGCTGGAGGGCCCGCTCACGGTGCTCGACCTGTCCGCCCTGTTCGACTCCGACGCGCTGGGCATCCTCATGGCCTGCGCCACCGCCTGGCTGCAGGCCGCGTTGGCGCGCCGGGACGGCCGGTACCGGATCGTCGTGGTCGACGAGGCGTGGGCGATCCTTTCGTCGCCGGGCATCGCCCGGTGGCTGCGCCAGAGCTTCAAGCTCTCACGCAGCTACGGGGCCCAGAACGTCGCCGTGGTCCACCGCCTGTCGGACCTGTCGGCCACCGGGGCGAGGGGCTCACAGACCGTGGCGCTGGCCGAGGGTCTGCTGGAGGACACCGAGACCCGCGTCGTGCTCAACCAGCCGCACGGACAGCTCGAGCGGGCCACGACCCTGCTGGGCCTGTCGGACGTCGAGGCCGCCGAGCTGCCCCACCTGCCCCGCGGTCGGGCGCTGTGGAAGGTCGGCGGCCGCTCGTTCCTCGTCGACCACCTTGTCAGCGCCGCGGAGCGGGCGCTGATCGACACCGACGCCGCCATGGCCGGACGTGCCCTGGCCGGACATGACGAAGCGCCCCGTGGCGGCGGGGAGAACACGGGGCGCTCGTCTATTCGGAGGCTTGGTGGCCGCGACTCGCGTCACGGCGATCGCCTGTCACTGTGACCATGGCCAAGGCGACCCTGGGTAACTGTCTCCTCACCCTACCATGACAAGCGCAACAAAGCTACCCCAAAACGGAAAAGAGCACACACCCCATCACCCCCGGGCCGGAGGATGGTCAGAGATGGCGCTCGTGCTCGCCGCGTCCGACCCCGGTGGTCAGCTCGCGGTGACCTCCCGCTGGCCGTCGAGCAGCGCGTACACCTCGTACGCGCGGTATCTCCGGTGACCGCCGAGCGTCCGGATGGAGGAGAGCTTGCCCGACTTGGCCCAGCGGGTCACGGTCTTGGGATCGACACGGAACAGCTTGGCCACCTCCGAAGGGGTGAGCAGCTGGTTGCCGTTGCCGTTGTTGGAGGAAGTCTCCACTGTCGTCGTCACTGTTATCGTCCGGTCACTCTCGGCACCGCTTCGTCGCGGCGTCCCCGGGGCGTGGGATCAGGCTACCCCCTATCGGGGGGTATGAGCCACACCTGATCTCGGGAAATTTCCGCTTCGTCCCTCCGGACCTCTGACGGCACCCTCCACGCACCCTCCGGGGGAGTGCATAGGATGACCCCTGGCGCGGCCCGCCGGGGGGGTCGCGCCACGCGGCGCGGACGGAGAAGGAGTCGCTCGGGTGGAGGGACCCTTCAGCCTGCTTGAGGGCCACGAGCAGGTGGTCTACGGCAACGACCCCGTCAGCGGGTTGCGCTGCATCGTCGCGATCTACTCGACCGCGCTCGGGCCGGCGCTCGGCGGCACCCGCTTCTATCCGTACGCGACCGAGGACGAGGCGCTGGTCGACGTGCTGCGCCTGTCCAAGGCGATGGCCTACAAGGCGGCCTGCGCCGGCCTGGACCTGGGTGGCGGCAAGGCGGTGATCATCGGCGACCCGGCTCGCGACAAGACCGAGCCGCTCCTGCGCGCCTACGGGCGGATCGTCGCCTCGCTGGGCGGTCGCTACGTCACCGCCTGCGACGTGGGCACCTACCCGCCGGACATGGCCCTGGTGGCGCGGGAGACGCGCTGGGCGACGGGCACCGACGTCGTGGAGGGCGGCGCGGGCGACTCGAGCCTGCTGACGGCCTACGGCCTGTACGTCGGCATCAAGGCGTGCGCCGAGCGTCGCTTCGGGACCGCCGACCTCGCCGGCCGGCACGTGGCCATCCAGGGGCTCGGCAAGGTGGGCTACCGGCTGGCGGAGCATCTGCACGGCGAAGGCGCCAAGCTGACGGTGGCCGACGTGGCCTCCCCCGCCGCGGCCCGCTGTGCGGAGGCCTTCGGCGCCGCCGTGGTCCCCGTCGAGGAGATCCACGCCGTCGAGGCCGACGTGTTCAGCCCGAACGCGCTGGGCGGGGTCATCAACGACCGCACACTGCCCCGGCTGCGCTGCGCCGTCGTCGCCGGGGCCGCCAACAACCAACTGCTGGAGCCGCGCCACGGCGAGGCGCTCACGGAGGCGGGCATCCTGTACGCGCCGGACTTCGTCGTCAACGCCGGCGGACTCATCCAGGTCGGCGACGAGTTGCACGCCGGCGGCTACCTGTTCGAACGCGCGAAGGCGCGCACCGAGCGCGTCGGCGACCGCCTCAACGAGGTCTTCGATCTGGCCGACGAGCTGGGCGTCACCACGGCGGAGGCGGCCGACCGGGTCGCCGAGCAGCGCATGGCGTCGGTCAGCCGACTGCGCGGCTTCTGGCTGCCGCCGGGCTAGCTCCCCGTGCCCACCCCGGCCAACCGCACCCCGGGGCCCTCGATGACGGCGCCGCACACCCACGCGTGGACCCCCCGCCCCCGCAGGACGTCGGCGGCGGCCGGCCCGTCGGGCACCACGGCGAGCATTCCCGCGCCCATGTTGAACACCCGCCACATCTCCTCCTCGGCGACGTGGCGGCGCAGGAAGGCGAACACCGGCGCCGGTCGGGGGAACGTGGCCGCGTCCACGACGGCGCCCAGCCCCTCGGGCATGACCCGTGCCAGGTTCCCCGGGATGCCACCGCCGGTGACGTGACACAGCGCGTGCAGCCGGACCGCCCGGTCCAGTGCCAGGCAGTCGGGGGCGTAGATGCGTGTGGGGCGCAGCAGCGCGTCGCCCAGCGGCTCGTCGAGCGGCGGGTGCGCGGCGGCGAGGTCCAGCTCCCCCACGACCTGGCGCACGAGGGAGAAGCCGTTGGCGTGCAGGCCCGAGGAGGACATGGCGACCAGGTCGTCACCCGGTCGCACGCGGTGCGGGCCGAGCAGGCGCTCCCGCTCGACGACGCCCACCCCGAAGCCGGCCAGGTCGTAGCCGCCCTGCGCGATCACGCCGGGGTGCTCGGCGGTCTCACCGCCGACCAGGGCGCAGCCCGCCTGCTCGCAGCCGTCGGCGACACCGGCCACCACCTGTTCCACGTGGTCGGGATCAAGCCGCCCGACCGCCAGGTAGTCCAGGAAGACCATCGGCTCGGCCCCGGACACCACGAGGTCGTCGACGACCATGGCGACCAGGTCGACGCCCACCGGGCGGTGGTGTCCCACCCGACGGGCCAGCTCCAGCTTCGTCCCGACCCCGTCGGTGGCGGCCACCAGCACCGGCTCACGCCAGCGCGCGGGGTCGAGGGCGAACAGGCCCGCGAAGCCCCCGACACCGGCGACGACCTCCGGGCGCGCCGTGCGGGCCGCGTGCGGGCGGATGCGTCGCACCGCCTCCTCGGCGGCGTCCAGGTCGACGCCCGCCTCGCGGTAGGTCGCCCCGGGCGGCTCAGGCACCGCGCGCGTGGGCGAGCGTGGCCCCCGTCGCCTCCTCGTGCGGGACCGGTATGGGATAGCGCCCGTCGAAGCAGGCCCGGCACAGCGTTCCGGGCGGGCGCTGCGTGGCGGCCAGAAGCGCGTCCAGGGACAGGTACGCCAGGGAGTCGACCCCGAGGTAGTCGCGGATCTCGTCCACCGACAGGTCCGCGGCGACGAGCTCGGCGCGGGTGGCCATGTCGATGCCGTAGTGGCAGGGGTTGCGCACCGGCGGGCTCGTGATGCGCAGGTGCACCTCGGCGGCGCCGGACTCGCGCAGCATCCGCACCAGCTGGCGGCTGGTGTTGCCGCGCACGATCGAGTCGTCGACGACGACGAGCCGCCTGCCGGTCAGCACGTCGGGCAGGGGGTTCAGCTTCATGCGGATGCCGAGGTGGCGCAGCGACTGCGTCGGCTGGATGAACGTCCTGCCGACGTAGCGGTTCTTGACCAGTCCCTCGCCGTAGGGGATGCCGCTGGCCTCGGCGTACCCGCCCGCCGCCGCCGTGCCGGAGTCGGGCACGGGGATGACGAGGTCGGCGGCGACATGGGCCTGGCGGGCCAGGGCGGCGCCCATGCGCCGGCGCGTCGCGTACACCGTCGTCTCGCGCGTCCGGTGGTCCGGCCGCGCGACGTAGACGTACTCGAACACGCAGAACGACGGCCGCGGCTCCGAGAAGCGCCGGCTGCGGATGCCGTCGTCGTCGATCGCCACCACCTCACCGGGGTCGACGTCGCGCACCAGCCGGGCGCCGACGATGTCCAGCGCGCTGGTCTCCGACGCGACGACGTGGCCGCCGCCGGGCAGCCGGCCGATCACCAGGGGCCGGACGCCGTGGGGGTCGCGGACCCCGTACAGGGTCGACTCGTCCATCGCGACGAGCGAGTACGCGCCCGGCAGCCGGGCGCACGTCGAGACGATGGCGTCCTCCAGGCGGGTGTCGCCCCGCTGGGCGATCGCGGCGGTGAGCAGCTCGGAGTCGGTCGCGCACCCGTCGGCGCCCGGGCCGAGGTCGCGCGCCATCTCGGCGGTGTCGACCAGGTTGCCGTTGTGGGCCAGGGCCAGCCCGCGGCCGCCGGGCGTGACCTTGAACGCCGGTTGGGCGTTGTCCCAGGTCGAGGCTCCCGTGGTGGAGTACCGCACGTGGGCGATGCCGAGGTGACCCGCCAGGCTGGCCAGCCGCGTCTCGTCGAAGACCTGGGCGACCAGGCCCATCTCCTTGGTGACGACGATGTGACGGCCGTCGGACACCGCGATGCCCGCCGACTCCTGGCCCCGGTGCTGCAGCGCGTACAGGCCGTAGAAGCACAGCTTCGCGGTGTCCTCGCCGGGGGCGTGGGCGCCGAACACACCACAGGCGTCGCGCCCCCCGCTGTGGTCCCGAAACGGCATGCGCGACACCTCGAACGGTCGTGGGGAAGCACCCCCGAGTGTAGTCGGGCCGACCCCGTCCGGCCGGCAGCCGCACCGTCCGGCGGAGGCGCTGACATGAGGCCCGCACCCGGGCGTCACCGGGGGCGGTACGGGGAAACGTGGAGGTGGAGGCGACGAGAGTCGGAGGCTGCAGCGATGAACAAGGTCAGCGTCCTGGCCCGATCGGTGGCCGCGGGCACGATCGCGGTCACGTCCCGCGCGCTCAGGCTCGCGGCGCAGGCGGGCGACCAGGTGGCTTCGCGCGTGCGACCGGAGGCCTCGAAGCCGGTGCTGGATCCCGACGTGGGCCGGACCGCCCCGGTCACCGACGACGCCGCCGGTGGGGCGCGCCCCGCCGTGGAGCGCGCGTTCGACGACGAGACGATCCCGCCGACGCCCGGTGACCCGCTCGGCGAGCGGGTGGGGCCCACGCTGGGGGCGGACGTCGAGGCGGTGCCCGAGGACGCGGCGCCGGTCGTCGAGGACGTCGTCTCCGACCTGGACGCCGAGGAGCCGCTGGTCGTCGGGGGGGGCCCGGATCCCGTGGTCGCCCCGGCCGAGCCGGTGCCCGAGGCGATGACCCGGGAGGAGATCGCGGCGCTCGCGGAGCGCAACGCCCCCGACGTCATCGCCGCCGTGCCCGACCTGTCGACCCAGGAGCTGCGGCTGTTGCTGGAGCACGAGGCCGCGAACAAGAACCGCAAGACGGTGCTGGAGGCCGTCGAGGCGGCCGCGGAGTCCCGCCCCGGGGAGTAGCCACCGCACGCTCAGGTCAGTTCGAGGGCCTCGCTCAGCCCCGACCGGTGAGCGTGCCCGGCCTCGTCCAGGCCCAGGGTGAGCGACCCTCCCGCCTCGACGCGCGGCATGGCCGTCACGATGCCGAGACGGCGGTGGAAGACCCCGTGCCCGTCGCACAGCGCGCTCAGGACAGGCACGGCGTCCGGCGCCGCGCTGCAGACGACCCTCGTCGGTGACTCGCCGAACAGCCACTGGTGGACTGCGACCCCGTCCTCAGGCACCAGGCGCGCGCCGAGTTCCCGCGGAAGGCACGACTCGACCACCGTGGCCAGTAGCCCACCGACAGCGACGTCGTGGGCGCTGCGCAGCACCCCCCCGGCCGCCGCGGCGCACAGCAGCCCGTGCAGCCGTCGCTCCTCGTCGAGGTCGATGCGGGGAGGTCGGCCCGCCACCCGTCCGTGGACCCGCTGCAGATACTCCGAGCCACCCAGGCCGGGGCGCGTCGGCGCCCCCACCATGAGCAACGCGTCACCGGGGGCCACGAACGCGGGCCCCGGGCAGGCGCGCACGTCGTCCACGACCCCCAGCACCCCGACGACCGGGGTGGGTTGCACCGCCGTGTGGCCGGTCTGGTTGTAGAAGCTCACGTTGCCGCCGGTGACGGGCGTGCCCAGCGCCTCGCACGCGACCGCCAGGCCCTCGACGGCGTCGCGGAACTGCCCCATGACGGGGGGCCGCTCGGGCGAGCCGAAGTTCAGGCAGTTCGTCGCCGCGACCGGCGCCGCCCCCGCGCAGGCGACGTTGCGAGCCGCCTCGGCGACGGCCAGCTTCGTCCCCTCGCGGGGGTCCAGCGCGCACCAGCGGCCGTTGCCGTCGGTGCTGACCGCCACCCCCCGGAACTCGCCGGCCTGCCCGCCCTCACCGTGCGACAGGCCATCGGCCAGTCGCAGCACGGCGGCGTCGCCGCCGGGGCCGACGACGGTCCCGTGGCCGACGAGCGAGTCGTACTGCTCCCACACCCAGCGGGCCGACGCCACGTTCGGGCTCGACAGCACCGCCAGCGCCGCGGCGCGCACGTCGGCCGGGGGCGGCACGGCCTCGGCGTCCTGGCCCGCCGCCGGGTGGACCCAGTCGACGACATGGCGGTCGCAAGAGGGCGCCCCGTCGGCAAGCGAGGCGGCGGGCACGTCATGCACCACCCGCCCCCGGTAGCGGAAGACGAGCCGGCCGCCGTCGGTGACCTCCCCGATCGGCGTGGCGTCCACACCCCAGCGGGCGCACACCTGGAGTACCCGTGGCACGCCGTCGCGGGCGACGAGGGCGAGCATGCGCTCCTGGGACTCCGAGCACAGGATCTCCCAGGCGTCCATCGACGCCTCCCGCAGCGGCACGGCATCCAGGTCCACGGTCATGCCCAGACCGGCACGGGAGGCCATCTCCGCCGTCGAGCACACGATGCCGGCGGCGCCCATGTCCTGGATTCCCGAAAGCAGGTCCTCGGCGTACAGCTGCAGGCAGCACTCGATGAGTGACTTGCCCGCGAACGGGTCGCCGACCTGTACATTCGGACGCTTCGAGGCGTCCGCGGCCGCGTCACCGAACTCGGCGCTGGCCAGCACCGACGCACCGCCGATGCCGTCACGGCCGGTGCGCTGGCCCACGAGCACGGCCACGTCGCCGGCCCGCTCGGCCCTGGCCAGCTGCAGGCGCGTCCTGGGCAGGACGCCGAGGCACAGGACATTGACGAGCGGGTTGCCCCCGTAGCTGGCGTCGAACGCCAGCTCCCCGCCGACCGTCGCCACGCCGACCGAGTTGCCGTAGTGGCCGATGCCGCGCACGACGCCGTCGACCAGCCGGCGGGTCCGGGGATCGCCCGGGTCGCCGAAGCGCAGCGGGTCCAGCAGCGCGACCGGCCGAGCGCCCATCGCCAGGATGTCGCGGATGATCCCTCCCACGCCCGTCGCCGCACCCTGGAACGGCTCGACGAACGAGGGGTGGTTGTGGCTCTCGATCTTGAAGGTGACCGCCGTGCCGCCCCCCACATCGACGACCCCCGCGTTCTCCCCGGGGCCGACCAGGATGTGCGGGCCCCGCGTGGGCAGCCGGGCCAGGTAGCGCTTCGAGGACTTGTAGGAGCAGTGCTCGGACCACATCACCGAGTAGGTGGCGAGCTCCGCGGTGGACGGCGCGCGCCCGAGGGTCCCCACGATCCGCTCGTACTCGTCGGCGGTCAGCCCGAGCTCCCCGGCCAGCGCGGGGCCGTGGGGTGCGGCCGCCGGCGCCGTCACGCGGCCACCGCCGCGAGCACCGCCCCCAGCAGCAGCCTCCCGTCGGTGGAGCCCAGCAGCGGGTCGACCGCGTGCTCGGGGTGCGGCATGAGCCCGGCGACGTTGCCCGCGGCGTTGGTGACCCCCGCGATGGCGGCCACGCTGCCGTTCGGGTTGCCCGCGGTCCCGACGACCCCATCGGGATCGCAGTAGCGGGCGAGCACCTGGCCCCCGGTCGCGAGGGCGTCCGGCTCGGGGTGCACGTAGCGGCCGTCGCCGTGCTTCACCGGCAGGGCGAGCACCGTGCCGGGGCGGATGCCCGCCGTCCACACGCAGCGGGCCTCGACGCGCACCGACTGGTCGCGGGCCACGAAGCGCAGACCGGCGTTGCGGGTCAGCGCCCCGGGCAGCAGCCCCGCCTCGCACAGCACCTGGAAGCCGTTGCAGACGCCCAGGACCGGCCCGCCGCGCCGGGCGAAGGCGCCCACGGATCCCATGACCGGTGAGAAGCGGGCCAGTGCCCCGCTGCGCAGATAGTCGCCGTAGCTGAAGCCGCCGGGGAGCACGACGGCGTCCACGCCCGCGAGCCAGGCGTCGCCGTGCCACAGCACCACCGGCTCGGCGCCCAGGACCCTGACCGCCCAGGCGGCGTCGCGGTCGTCGCACGACCCGGGGAACTGCACGACCCCCACACGCATCGCTGCCCTCCTCCGGCGTGGCCCGAACGATAGACGAGCCCAGCCCCGCCCAGATCCCACTTCAGGCCCCGCACGGCGCTGCCGAGGCCACGGGAGACGCCGATTCCGCCGACCCGGCGGCCCGGCGGCTCTCACCGAGGAGGGATTGTGGGCTCTGCGTGGCGACGCCGACTGGCCGTGGTGACGTTGACGGCCCTGGCGACGACGCTGCTGCCGCTGGAGGCGGGCTCCGCCGCGACCGGGACCGTGTCCCGGACCCTCGTCCGCGACATCGACGGGCTGCCGGCCCGGTCGGGCCAGTCGGGGGCCACCGGGGAGACGCTGTCCCGGACCGTGGAGTCGCCCATCCCATTCTCCATGGTCGGGTTCACCATGCCGGCGGGCGCGCGCGTCTCCTGGCGCACCTCGGCTGACGGCACGACGTGGGGACGATGGTCGGAGGCGGAGCCCTTTGACCTCGGGGCGGTCGGCGGCGTCGCGGAGGGCCCGGACCCCGCCACGGCCGAGGGACGTGCGGCGCGGGCCGCCCAGCCCGCCGGCGCCGTGGCCACGCAGCCGATGTGGGTCGGCGAGGCCATCATGCTGCAGGTCAGCGTGGCCGGCGCCGACCCCGACGACGTCGGCGCCACCGTGATCGACTCGTCGGGCCTGAGCCGCTCGCTTCTCGAGCGCGCGACCGACGCCGTCGCCGCCGCCTGGGGCGGCTCGACCGCGACCGCCGAGGCCCGGCGCCGGGGCCCCAGGATCATCACCCGCCAGGGCTGGGGGGCCGACGGCTCCCTGCGGCGCGCCCGGCCGGAGTACGAGCGGCCGCGCTACGGGATCCTGCACCACACCGCCGGCGGCAACACCTACAGCCGGGCGGAGGCCGACGACGTCGTGCGGGGGATCTACAGCTACCACGTCCGTGGCAACGGCTGGAACGACATCGGCTACAACTTCCTGGTCGACCGCTTCGGCCGCATCTACGAGGGGCGCTACGGCGGCATCGCGCGGGGCGTCGTCGGCGCCCACGCCAGCGGCTTCAACACCGGCTCGTTCGGGGTCTCGGTGATGGGCAACTTCGAGGGCAGGCGTCCCCCGCCCGCGGCGATGCGCGCCGTCAAGCGGATCGTGCGGTACAAGATGCGCCTGCACCGCATCGCGCCCCTCGGCCGGGTGACGGTGGTCGCCGGGACCGGCCGCACGTGCGCCTACCCGCGCTTCACCACGGGCCAGCGGATCCGCCTCAACACCCTGATCGCCCACCGCGACGTCGGCTGCACGAGCTGTCCCGGCAGTCGCCTCTACGCGCAGCTGCCGCGCCTGCGCCGGCGCGTCGCCGCCGGCATGCGCTCGAGCCGGCAGCGATCGAGCCGGCAGCGATCGAGCCGGCGCGCCCGGCGACGGGTGACCCGCAAGGGACCCGGCGTGCCCCTGACCGGCGACTGGGACGGCGACGGGCGCGACGAGCTGGGCTGGTACCGCAACGGGGTGTTCACCCTTCGCCTGGGCCAGGCCAGGGGCCCCAGCGCCGGCAGACGCTTCCGGGTCGGACGGGGGCTGGGCCGGCCGGTGGTGGGCGACTGGGACGCCGACGGCCGTGACGAGGTCGGCGTCGTGCGCGCCCGGCTGTGGCGCCTGGCCATGGCCAACGGGCGCCGGGCGCGCAAGGTGCACGTGCGCTACGGGGTTCGCAACGGCGTGCCCGTCACCGGCGACTGGAACGGCGACGGGCGCGACTCGGTCGGCGTGTTCCGCAGCGGCCGCTGGTTCCTCCGCAACCGCAACTCGAGCGGAAAGCCCGGGCTGCGGGTGCGCTTCGGGCGAGGAGGCGACCGGCCCGTCGTGGGCCGCTGGCGCCCCGGGCGCCGCGACTCCCTCGGTGTGCGTCGCGGCGCCCGCTGGCTGCTCGCCAGGGCCGACCGCCGGCCCGCGCGCCCCGCGGCATCCTTCCGGTTCGGAAGGGCCGGTGACACGGCCGTGTCCGGCAACTGGCTGGTGCGCACCCGCAGCGACGAGATCGGCGTCGTGCGGGGGCGTCGTTGGTACCTGCGCGCCCGGGCGGGTGGGGGGCCGGCCACGAACGTGCTCCGGTGGTGGCCGCGGCGCTGACGCCGGCTCGGTCACCGGAAGCCCTCCGCGCGCAGGCGCCGCAGGGGATCGGGCAACCCCAGCAGCCGCCGCGCGTCCTCGCAGCCGCGGCTGGGCCGCCGGCCGGCCAGCAGCCTGTGGCAGACGCGCAGCTCCGCCCGCCGCGCAGCCAGGGCCCCGCGTGCGGACGCCGGGTCGGCGTCCAGGAACGTCACGTCGTGGGCGACCAGGGGGGCGATCCACAGCGGGTCGGTGCGGGCGAACTTGGCGTTGACGAACACGGCCGGCGGACGCCGGGCCAACGCGGCGGCCGAGTCCACGCCGGTCGCCTCGAACTGGGCGAAGCGCACCACGCCGCCGGCCTGGGCGAAGCGCCGCAGACGGTCGTCGACGCGCGGCGGCAGCTCGGTGTTGCACAGGCCGGCCAGCCCGCGCCGCAACACGGCGCGGTCGACGGGCCCGCCGGCGATGCGCACGCCCCGCAACGTCGGGCAGGTGCCCGCGTAGACCACCGGCCGGCTGTCGCCGGCGCGCAGGCGACCCACGTCGGACGTCAGCCCGTCCGACGGCGGGGGACGGCGGGCGGCGACGGGCAGACGGGTGGTCCCAGAGCTCACCAGGGCCACGACGGCGACGGCCGCCGCGAGGAGCGCCATCGCCAGCGCCGTCAAGACGAACCAGCGGGGCAGCAGCTGCTCCTGCAGCTCACCGACGGGCGCCCGGCGCCACGGGTCCCGGGGATGGGGACGGCGCGGCGGCGCCGGGGTCACGGCTCCACGTGGTAGCGGAAGCGCTCGATGACCGAGTTGGCCAGCAGGCTGTCGGCCATGGCCCGCACGCGCTCCTCGAGGTCGGCGGTGTCGTCGACGTCGAGCTCGAAGTGCTTGCCCACCCGCACGGAGCGCACCCCGGCGAAGCCCAGCTGGGGCAGCGCCCGCTCGATCGCCTGGCCCTGAGGGTCGAGGATCTCGTCCTTGGGCATGACGTCGATGTGCACGCGGGGCATCAGTCGGACCCCTCGGTCGGCCTGCCCTGGAGCAGGGTCCCGGTGATGCGCTCGTACGCCGACACGTACCGCTCGCGCGTCCGCGCCACCACCTCGTCGGGAAGCTCCGGCGCCGGGGGCCGCTTGTCCCACCCGGTGCCCGCGAGCCAGTCGCGCACGTACTGCTTGTCCAGCGACGGCTGAGCGCGCCCCGACGCGTACTGGTCGGCGGGCCAGAAGCGGGACGAGTCCGGGGTGAGGACCTCGTCGGCCAGGGTGAGCCGGCCGTCGACGAAGCCGAACTCGAACTTCGTGTCCGCCAGCAGGATGCCGCGCTCCCGCGCGTGGTCGCGCGCCCGCCGGTACAGCGCCAGGGTGAGGTCGGCCAGCGTCGCGGTCAGATCGGCGCCGACGAGCTCGGCCATGCGCCCGACGTCGATGTTCTCGTCGTGGCCGTCGGTCGCCTTGGTCGCCGGCGTGAAGATGGGCTCGGGCAGCTCCGCCGACTCGGACAGTCCCTCCGGCAGCGGGACGCCGCAGACGGTCCCCCGCGCGCGATACTCCTTCCAACCGGAGCCCGCGAGGTAACCCCGCGCCACGCACTCGACCGGGACCATGTCGGCACGCCGGCACAGCATCGCCCGGCCGCGGAGCCGGTCTCGGTGAGCCCGCAGCACCTCGGGGAACACGTCGACGTCGCTCGTGATCCGGTGGTTGGGAACGGTGTCGCCCAGCAGGTCCAGCCAGAAGGCCGTCAGCCCCGTCAGCACCCGGCCCTTGTCGGGAATCGGCGTGGGCAGCACGACGTCGAACGCGCTGATGCGGTCGGTGGCCACCAGCAGCAGGTCGTCACCGACCTCGTACAGCTCACGCACCTTGCCGGAGCCGACGCGCCTGATGCCGGGCAGGTCGGTGAGATCGTCCACGGCCACGAGGCTAGCGCGGAGCTTCGATCACTCGTCGCGCCGCCCGCGCCCCAGCCGGTGGCCGACACCGCGCAGCCCCCGTGTGAGCGAGCTTTCCCCCCGGCGCTCCTCCAGCGCCCCGCCCACGCGCTCGAGAGCCCGGCCCAGCAGGGGGACCGCCACCACCAGGATCACCCAGCGTCGCAGCCTTCTGGACAGGAATGCCCACATGCCTCGCCTCGCAGGTCGTCGGGACCGGGTTGTCGGGTAAGCAATGCCCCGGGGTGGGTAGGGGGCAACCATGGCAGACGAAAGGCGTGTGCGGGCATCGGTGAGCGGACGGGTCCAGGGGGTCTTCTTCCGCCAGAGCGTGCTGGAGGAGGCCGAGCGGCTCGGCCTGTCGGGATGGGTGCGCAACACCCCCGACGGGCGCGTCGAGCTGGAGGCGCAGGGCCCGGCCGACAGCGTCGACCAGCTCGTCGACTTCTGCACCGACGGTCCGTCGGCCGCCGACGTCGACGGCGTCGACACGCAGGACGTGGGGCTGCAGCAGGGCGAGTCGGGCTTCTCGGCCGGCTGAGCCGGGGCCTGGGTGCGCCTGTCGTCGTCAGCGATCGGAGAGCTACGGTGAGCGCGGTCGTCGGTGTCGTCATGGGCAGCGACTCGGACGTGCCGGTCATGCGTCCGGCGGTCGAGGCGCTCGCCGAGTTCGGCCTGGACACCGAGGCTCGCGTCCTGTCGGCCCACCGCACCCCCGACGACGCCACAGCGTGGGCGCGGGAGGCCGCCGACCGTGGCCTGCGGGTCCTCATAGCCGGCGCCGGCGGGGCCGCGCACCTGCCGGGGGTGCTCGCAGCGGTGACGTCGCTGCCGGTCATCGGGGTGCCGATCGCCGCCACCGGCCTGGGGGGCCTCGACTCGCTGCTGGCCATCGCGCAGATGCCCTCGGGCGTGCCCGTGGCCACGGTCGCCGTCGACGGCGCGCGCAACGCGGGCCTGCTGGCCGTGCGGGTCCTCGGCGTGGCCGACGAGTCGTTGCGCGGTCGCATGGACGACTTCCGACGGCGCCAGGCCGAGCGGGTGCGCGAGAAGGACGAGCGGGTCCGGGCCGACTTCGACCGCACCCGGCGCGGCGGCCGCCACGTCGGCTTCCACTAACCGGACGCGCCGCGGGCGGCGCGTGCGGCGCGCCGGGCCTCGCGCAGCGGCTGCGGCGTCCGCATCCGGCGAGTGGCCCCCAGCACCACTGCGACGGCTACCTGCGCCGTGGTGCGCCAGGCGGCGTGCACGACCACCGCGCGCACGCCGGGCCGGGTGCGCAGCAGGTAGCCCACGACCTCGCCGTCGACGAGCAGCGCCGTGGAGGAGCAGCGGCCCTGCGCCGGCGGCGTGCCGGCCGCCAGCAGGGGGCGGTCGGTCACGCCCACGCTGGGGACGCCCAGCGCCGCGCCCAGGTGCAGCGCCAGCCCCGCGCGGCGGGGATGGTCCCGGCCCGTCGCGTCGACCAGCAGGACGTCGCCGGGGAAGGGCAGCGACGCGACCGCGGCGGCGCGCAGCGGCCCCTCGCGCAGGGCGAGCAGGCCCGGCTCGTAGGCCCAGCCGGCCGGACCGTGCGCCACGACCGACTCCGACCGGGAACCGGGCCGCTTGACCGCCGCCCCCGCCCATCCCGGGTCGCCGCCCGCGCCGGGGCCCCGGAGGCCTCGCGCGAAGCACACGTAGCTCGCGGCGACCGTGTGGCCCGTCGCCGGCTCCCACGGCGGCGGCCGCGCGGCGCCGAGCCGTCGCTGGACGGCGGCGAGCGTGTCGGGGTCGACCGGCCACGCGCCCGCGTCCCCTGTCACTCCGGCGGCGGCCGGCGGCCGTCATCGAGTCCCCGCAGACGCTCGCGTACCACGTCGTGGCGCCGGAGCGAGCGCTCGGGGTCGAACACCGCCTCCGGCACGTCGACGCCCTCTTCGGCCAGCGCCGCCCGGAAGTGCTCACCGCTCTCCCAGGCCCGCATGGCGGCACGCTGCACGACCGCGTACGCGCCGTCGCGGGACATGCCGCGCTCGACGAGCGCCAGCAGCACCTGGGACGACGCGGTGAGCCCGGCGGTCGCCTCGACGTTGGCCCGCATGCGCTCGGGGAAGACCCGCAGACCCTCGACGACCCGCGTGGCCAGGTGAAGCTGGTAGTCCGCGGCGACGAGCGAGTCGGGCAGGACCACCCGCTCGACCGACGAGTGGGAGATGTCCCGCTCGTGCCACAGGGCGACGTTCTCGGTCGCGGCGTGGGAGTTGGCGCGCAGGAGCCTGGCCAGCCCCGTGATCCGCTCGCACAGGATGGGGTTGCGCTTGTGCGGCATGGCCGACGAGCCCCGCTGTCCGGCGCCGAACGGCTCCTCGGCCTCCCGGACCTCGGTGCGCTGCAGGTGGCGCACCTCCACCGCCAGCTGCTCGACGGATGCGCCCAGCAGCGCGAGCCCGGCCAGCAGCTCCGCGTGGCGGTCCCGCGCGACGACCTGCGTGGGGACGGGCTCGACGCCCAGCCCCAACCGCTCGCACACGTACCGCTCGACCTCCGGATCGACGTTCGCGTAGGTGCCCACGGCCCCCGAGATCGATCCGACGGCCACCGCGTCCCTGGCCCGCCGCAGCCGCCGGCGGCCCCGGTCGACGGCGAACGCGAAGACGCCGAGCTTGTGGCCGAACGTGGTGGGCTCGGCGTGCACGCCGTGGGTCCGCCCCATGCAGACGGTGTCCCACTCGTGCAGGGCACGGTCCCTGAGGACGTCCACCAGGCCGTCGGCGCGGTCAAGCACGCGGTCGCACGCCCGCCCCAGCGTGACGCCGAGCGCCGTGTCGATCAGGTCCGACGACGTCATGCCGTGATGCACCCAACGTCCCGCGTCGCCCGGGATCGTCTCGGTGAAGGCGGTGAGGAACGCGACGACGTCGTGGTTCGTCGTCCGCTCGATCTCGGCCACGCGGGCGGCGGTGGGCACCCTCCCCGCGCGGATCGCGTCCAGGTCGCCGGGGGGGACCGTCCCCAGGCGCGCCTGGGCCTCGCAGGCCAGGACCTCGACGCCCACCCAGGTGGCCAGGCGGGCCTCGTCGGTCCACAGCGCCCCCATCTCCGGCAGCGTGTAGCGGGGGATCACCCGCGAGCCCCCGTCGGGGAGGACGCGATGTCCGTCCGGCGCGTCAGCCCGTCGAAGCGGATGCGGCCGGCGGCCCCGTAGGCGACGTCGCGCGCGGCGGCGATCGAGTCCCCCAGGCCCGACACCGCCAGCACGCGGCCGCCCGCGGTGACCAGGCGGGCTCCGTCGCGCCGCGTCCCCGCGTGGAAGACGAGGGCGCCCGGGACCCCTGCGGCCTCCGTGACGCCGTGGATCGGCACGCCCGTCGCGTGGGGGCCCGGATAGCCACCCGAGGCCAGCACCACGGTCACGCAGGCCCGCGGGTCGACCGCCGGCGCGTCGGCGCGGGACAGGTCACCACGGGCGCAGGCCAGCAGGAGCGGACCCAGGTCGCCGCGCAGCCGCGGCAGCACCACCTGCGCCTCCGGGTCGCCGAAGCGAGCGTTGAACTCCAGCACCCTGGGACCGGCCGCGGTCAGCACCAGGCCCGCGTAGAGCACACCGACGTAGTCGACGCCACGGCTGCGCAGCGTCGCCAGCACCGGCCGGAAGACCTCCCTGCCGGCCCACTCGGCCAGCCCGGCGGTCTCCGCGGCGGGGACGGGACAGTACGCGCCCATGCCGCCGGTGTTCGGGCCCGCGTCGCCGTCGAACGCGCGCTTGTAGTCCTGCACGGGCGGCAGGATCCTGACGTCCGCCCCGTCGCACAGCCCGAAGACGCTGACCTCGGGGCCCGCGAGGAACTCCTCGACGACCAGCGTGGCCCCGGCCGCCCCGAACAGGCCGCGCACGAGCGCGTCGTCGACGGCCGTCTCCGCCTCCTCCCGGGTCGCACAGACCCGCACCCCCTTGCCGGCGGCCAGACCGTCGGCCTTGACGACGAACGGCGGCCCGAAGCGGTCCAGGGCCCGTCGCGCCGCCCGCGGGTCCTGGCCCGACCAGTGCGCGGCGGTGGCCACGCCGGCGTCGGCCATCACCTGCTTGGCGAACGACTTCGACCCCTCCACGCGTGCCGCCCGCGCGCCGGGCCCGAACACCGGGATGCCCTCGGCCCGCAGGGCGTCGCCCGCGCCGGCGACCAGCGGGGCCTCGGGGCCCACGACCACCAGGTCGGGGCGCTCGGCCACCGCCAGCGTGGCGACCGCCCGCGCGTCGAGCGGGTCGACCGGGCGCACCTCGGCGATCTCGCCGATGCCGGGGTTGCCGGGCGCGCACACCACGGCCCCCACCGACGCCGAGCGGGTCAGCGCCCAGCACAGGGCGTGCTCCCTGCCACCGCCGCCGACGACGAGGACCCTCACGCCCCGCCCACGGCCCTCAACCGTGCTCCAGGGTCTGGGCCCGCTTCGGCCCGACCGACACCCAGCGGATCGGCACGCCGGACAGCTCCTCCAGACGCTCCACGTACGCCTGGGCCCGGGAGGGCAGGTCGCCGAAGGAGCGCGCCCCGGACACGTCGGCGCGCCAGCCGGGATGGTCCTCGTAGACCGGTTCGGCGCGGTGAAGGATGGACTGGTGCGGCGGGAAGATCTCGTACTCCTCGCCCTGGTAGCGGTAGGCCCGGCACGCCCGGACGGTATCGAACGCCGACAGCACGTCCAGCTTGGTGACGAACTGCTCGTCGAGGCCGTTGACGCGGGCGGCGTAACGCACCAGCACCGCGTCGAACCAGCCCACGCGCCGGCGCCGGCCCGTCGTGGTGCCGAACTCCTCGCCGTCCTCCACGAGGCGCTGGGCCTCCGGTCCCGTCGCCTCGGTCGGGAACGGCCCCGCCCCCACGCGCGTGACGTAGGCCTTGGTGATGCCGATCACGCTGTCGATGTGCCGCGGGCCCAGGCCGGCGCCGGTGAGGGCCCCGCCGGACACCGGGTTGGAGGAGGTCACGAAGGGATAGGTGCCGTGGTCCAGGTCCAACAGGGTGCCCTGCGCGCCCTCCAGCAGGACCATCCGGCCCGCCTCCAGCGCGTCGTGCAGCAGCGACGTCGTGTCCGTGATGTAGGGCCGCAGCCGCTCCGCGTAGACGGTGTACTCCGTCTCGATGTCCGCCGCGCGCATGGGAAGGCGGTTGTAGACCCGCGACAGGATCGCGTTCTTCTCCTTGAGGACGAACTCGAGCTTCTCGCGGAAGATCTTCATGTGGTACAGGTCCTGCACGCGCAGTCCCACCCGGGGCGCCTTGTCCGCGTAGGTCGGCCCGATGCCCCGG
>JAHWKQ010000017.1 GCA_019347785.1 Actinomycetota bacterium | reverse complement strand
CGACGCCCAGCTCGAAGGCGAGCCAGACGGCCACGCCGTAGATCGGCCCGGTGCTCGGGGGACAGCTCCTCCACCCACGAGGGCGGGCGGCGGACCATCACGGCCTCGGGTGGGGACTTCTCCAGCAGGCCCGCGTTGGTCGTGACCGTCCGCATGCCCGTCATGCCCATCGCCGCGAGCAGCCCCTGGGTCGCCGCGCGCGGTCGAGCCGGACTCGAGATCCACTCCTGGCACAGTGACCTCTTCTTCCCCTCGTGGAGGCGCCGGCCGTGCCGCACAGTGTGGTCCCCGCCGGGGGCCCGTCCATGCCGTCCCGACCCGGGCGGCGCGGGTCAGACCCCGCGGCGCAGCACGCGGCCGGCGGCCTCGCCGGTGTCCGCGCCGTCCTCGACCACGAGCCGGCCCCCCACGACCACGTGGTCGACGCCGTCGCAGAAGCGGTGGGGCTCGGCGTACGTCGCCCGGTCGGCAACCCGGTCCGGGTCGAACACCACGAGGTCGGCGGCGCAGCCGGGCCGTACGAGGCCGAGGTCGTCGCGGCCCAGCCGCCGGGCCGGCAGAGACGTCATCTTGCGCACGGCCTCCTCCAGCGTCAGCACGCCCTCCTGGCGCACGTAGGTGCCCAGCACCCGCGCATAGGTCCCGTAGCTGCGCGGGTGCGGCTTGCCGCCCGCCTCCGGCGACAGCGTCCACCCGTCGCTGGCGACCGCCACGGCGGGGTGGCGCATGACGGTGCGCACGTCGTCCTCGGACATCGCGAAGACCACCATCTCCACCCCGCCGCCGTGGCGCTCGAGCAGGTCCAGGGCGACATCGAGCGGACGCCGGCCCCGCTCCTCGGCGATGTCGGTGAGCATGCGGCCCTCGACCGGCCCGTCCGCGCCCCCGGGCACCGAGGCGATCATCACCGAGTCCAGGTCGAACTCCCGCGCGCCGGCGGCGTCCAGCTCCCGGGCCAGGCGCGCGCGCCGGCCGGGCTCGGCGAGCAGGCACTGGAGCCCCTCGGCGCCGTCGGCCATCGCCCACTGCGGGACGATAGTCGTCAGCGTCGTGCTGGCCGCCGTGTACGGGTACTGGTCGGCGAGCACGTCGTGGCCGCCCGCCCGTGCCCGGTCGATCCTGGCCAGCGACGCCTCGACCAGGCCCCAGTTGGCCCGGCCCGAGGCCTTGTGGTGGCTGAGCTGCACCGGGACCCGCGCCCTGCGGCCCACGAGCAGCGCCTCGTCGACCGCCTCCAGCAGCGTGTCGCCCTCGCCGCGCAGGTGGCTGGAGTAGAAGGCCCCGTGACGGGCGGCCACGGCCGCGACCGCGACGAGCTCGTCGGTGGCCGCGTAGCTCGACGGGGGATAGATCAGCCCCGTCGACAGCCCGAACGCGCCCTGGTCCAGCGCCTCGGCGACGAGGGCCTGCATCCGCGACAGCTCCTCCTGTCCGGGCTCGCGGGTGTCGAACCCCATGACCGCGGTGCGCACGGCACCGTGGCCGACCTGCAGGGCGACGTTGCACGCCAGCGGCAGCGCGTCGAGCATCGCCGCGTACTCCGCGGCGCTCGTCCAGTCCCACTCCAGACCCGCGTCCAGGAAGTCCGCCGCGTCGCGCAGCAGGTCCACGCGGCCGGTGGCGACCGGGAACGTCGAGAAGCCGCAGTTGCCCACGAGCTGGGTGGTCACGCCCTGGCGCACCATCGACTGGGCACGCGGGAACCGCGGCAGCGTGAAGTCCGAGTGGGTGTGCAGGTCGATGAAGCCGGGCGCGAGCACCCGGCCCCCGACGTCGACCACCCGACGCGCCGGGGCGGCGCCGAGGTCACCCACGGCCGCGACCCGCCCGGACTCCACCGCCACGTCGGCGCCCGCAGGGGGCCGGCCGTCGCCGTCGACGACACGGGCGTCGCGGAACACGCAGTCGTGCACCCGGCCTCCTTTCTCCCCCCGCGCGCCCCGTCGTGCCCGGGGAGGCCTAGCCCCGGCCGGGCGCCGGCTGCAGCACCCGGCGCACCTCACGGTTCGTGCCCCAGAACTTCACGATCGCGTCGCGGCCCGGCGGCGGCCCCAGCGCCACCCCCGCCAGGTAGGCCGCCAGCCCGGCCGCCAGTGACACGACCACCGGGTCCATGCCGAAGGGCGTCTCGAACAGCTGGCCGGTGACGACGTACGTCGCCAGCCCGACCACACTGGACAGCCCGGCGCCGGCCGCGTTCCCACGCTTCCAGTACAGCCCCAGCAGCAGCGGCCACATGATCGCGGCCTCCAGCCCGCCGATGGCGAACAGCACGAGGTACTCCAGCAGGTCCGGCGGCCGGAACGACAACAGCAGCACGACGACGCCGGCGCCCAGCGTCACCGCGCTCGACAGCCTGTTCTGGGCGTCGTGGCCGATGTCGGGCTTCACGTAGTTGACGTACAGGTCCCGGACGATCGATCCGCTCACGATGAGCAGCATCGAGTCGACCGTCGACATGATCGCCGCGAGCGGGGCGGCGAACAGGCCACCGGCGACCCAGGCCGGCAGCACCTCCAGGACCATTCTCGGCACCGCCGATGCTCGCCACCAGGTGCGCCACCCAGAACACCACGGCGACGACCATCTCACGGCCGCAGGCCCGGTAGCGCGGGTCCTCCTCGAAGTCCTGTTCGGGGCGGTCGCCCCGGTCGGTCACGTCCATCGGCCAGCCCCTGGGTCGGTCGCCGCGCCGACCGCTGCGCGGCGGATCGGGCTGAAGCTGACTACCGACGCGGCCCGGGATCAAGCACCGCGTGCGGAGCTGGCGGACCGTCGTCCTGCCACGACCCTGCGTGGGTCTCAGCCACCGTGGTCCCGTACGGCGTCGGCGAGCTCACGCTTGCTCATCCGGGACCTCCCCGGCACGTCCAGGCGCTTGGCGCGCCGGTACAGCTCCGCCTTCGTGGCCGAGGCCGGGTCCGGCGCCGTGTCGGCGTCGTCCCGACCGGCGTCCCCGCCCTCGGCGACCCGCAGGACGCGGTCGTGGTCACGGCCCAGCTCCACGCGGACCAGGGCGGCGGTCAGACGCGGCACGTCGGCCTCGTCGACGAGGCCGGCCAGCGTGCGCGCGTCCCGCACGAGCCCGAGCCGGCGCGCGCCCGCCAGGGCCCTGCGGTCCACGAAGGGGCGCAGCTCCTCCCACGCCGCCTGCGCCTCGCGGAAGAAGATGTCGACCCCCACGTCGCCGATGCCCTTGCACTCCTTGAGCAGGCGCCGCTCCTCGTCGGGGCGCCGACGGGCCTGCTCGCGCAGCCGGCGCAGGTCGCCGCCGTAGCGCTGCAGGAGCAGCTCGGCGGTGTCGCCCAGCATCGTCGAGGTTCGCTCGTCGTAGCGGGCGTAGCCCGCCCGGTTCAGTGTCCGCGTCCGCTCGGCCCAGGTCGCGTCCGCCATGTCGCGCGCCGTCGTCCACCCCTGGTCGGTCAGGGCGCGCGCGGCCGCCACCGCGATGTCGGCGTTGATGCGGGCGGCGAACAGCACCGCCGCGCACAGCATCCGGAACAGCGCCGACGGGCCGTCGCCGGCCAGGTCGATGCCCAGCTCCTCGGCGTAGGTCCGCCCGTGCAGCCGCAGCAGCGCCGTGACGATCTGTCGTGCCTCCGCCATCGCGTCCTCCCCTGCCCGCCGGTCCGTGCTGTGCGATGCCCACAGCCTGCCCGGTCGACCCCCCGGACGTGCCATCCGGGACGACCTTGCCTGTGGAGGCGCCGCGGGACAGACTCGCGGCGATGTCAGGCCCTGACGGCGCTCGCGCTCATGGGGGGCGTCGACGTCAAGGTCAAACGGCTGGGGGAGGACGGCTGAGCGGCACCGGCGGGCCGGCCCGGGGCGTGACCGTGGGCCCGCGCTTCGCCGACGCCGTGGCCTACGCGGCCCGGCTGCACGACGGGCAGCGGCGCAAGGCCACCGCCGTGCCCTACCTGTCGCACCTGCTGGCCGTGGCGTCGCTGGTCCTCGAGGACGGCGGCGACGAGGACGAGGCGATCGCCGCCCTGCTGCACGACGCGCTGGAGGATCAGGCCGCGCGCACCTCGCCCGAGGAGATCGGGCGCCGCTTCGGGGCCACGGTGGCGCGCATCGTGCTCGGCTGCAGCGAGACCACCGGCGGCCCCAGACCACCGTGGCACGAGCGCAAGCGTGCCGGCATCGAGCACCTGGCCACCGCCGAGCCCGACGTCGTGCGGGTGTCGCTTGGCGACAAGCTGCACAACGCCCGTGCGCTCGTGAGCGACTACCGACGCCTGGGCGAGGGCCTGTGGGACCGCTTCAACGCGGGCCGCGACGCCCAGCTGTGGTACTACCGCTCGCTGGCCACGGTCCTCGCCCGGCGCAGCGACAGCCCCATGGCCGACGAGCTCACCCGCCTGGTCGCCGAGCTCGAGCGCCTGGTGGAGGCGACCGGGGACCCACGCGGGTGACGGCCCGTGGCGCTACCGGGGGTCCTCGCGCTCCACGATGAGCGTGAGCCCCTCGATGCCGACGACGCGCACCCGGTCGTCGTGGCGCAGCGTGCCGCGCGCGGCCCGGGCCCGCCACAGGCTGCCGGCGGCGAACACCTCCGCGTGCTCGCCGTCGGCCGCGCGCACCCTCCCCCGCTCACCGACGACCGAGGACCCCTGGCCCGAGTAGCTCGGCGCGTGCCGGCTCCGCCACGCCAGCCGCCCGAGCCCCACGGCCAGCAGCGTGACGATGAGCGCGACGGGCAGCAGGAAGCTCAGGTCCAGCTCGACGCCGGTGCCCCCCTGGAAGAGGAACAGACCGCCGACGACGAGCGCGATGGCCCCCCCGCCGGCCAGCACGCCCAGACCCGGCACGAACAGCTCGGCGAGGAACAGCCCGAGGGCGAGGATGATCAGCAGCACGCCGGCGAGGTTCACGGGCAGCACCGACAGTGAGTAGAAGGCGAGCACGAGCATCACGACTCCCAGCACTCCGCCGAGGCCGCCGCCGGGGTTGGCGAACTCGTAGACGAGCGCGAGCGCGCCCACGCTGATGAACAGAAAGGCCAGCTGCGGGTCGGCCAGGGCCTGCAGCAGCCGGCGGAACCCCGACAGCTCGTAGCGCTCGACGCTGGCGCCGCCGGTGTCCAGCGTCGCCCGCTGTCCCGGCGAGAGCGTCACGGCGCGCCCGTCGACCCTGTCGAGCAGGTCCCGCAGGTCCTCGGCCACCAGGTCGACGGCACCGAGCGCCACCGCCCGGTCCGCGGGCGCCGACCGGCCCGTCCGGACCGTCTGGACGATGAAGTCCGCGTCGCGGCCGCGGCGCTCGGCGATCGCCCGGACGAGGGCGGCGGTGTCGTTGACGACCTTGCGGCCCAGGTCGCCGCCCTGGGTGTCGATCGGCGTCGCCGCGCCGATGTTCGTGCCGGGGGCCATGGCGGCGACGTTGGCGGCGAAGGTGATGATCGCGCCGGCCGACCCCGCGCGGGCCCCGGGCGGCGCCACGTACACCACGACCGGGACGTCGGCGGACAGCAGCAGCTGCACGATCTCGCGGGTGGTCGTCAACAGCCCGCCCGGCGTGTCGAGCCGGACGACCAGGGCTGCGAAGTCCCCGTCCTCGGCGACCCGCAGCGCGTCGGTCAGGTGGTCCAGGACCACCGGGTTGATCGTCCCGTCCACGGTCGTGGCCAGGACCCGCGGCCGCGGCGCCGCGGCGGCCGCGGCGGGCCAGCACGAGACCACCACGGCGAGCACGGCCGCGACCAGCCACCCACGTCGGACGCCTGACACCCGAGCCATGGCCCCATGGTGGCACCCGCGGGCGGCTATCTCCCGTCCAGCAGCCGGCGGATCGACTCGGCGAGGACGGCGACACCGACGGGCAGGCCGCTCTCGTCGATGTCGAAGTCGGGGCTGTGGTGGGGCGCCACGATGCCCCGTCCGGGGTTCGCGACACCGAGCCGGAACATGCTCACCGGGACCCCCGTCTGGCCGAAGGCGTAGAAGTCCTCGGCCCCGAGCGACGGGTCGGGCTGGGAGACCACCCGCTCCCGACCGACCAGCGAGCGGGCGGAGGAGGCCACCACGTCGGTGACGGCGGGGTCGTTGAAGCCCGGCGCGTAGCCGCGGTCGCAGTCCACCGTGACCGTCGCGCGGTGGGCGGCGGCGACCGCGCGCGCCACCTCGGGGATGCGCCGGGCGAGCAGGGCGCGGTTGCGCGCGTGCACCGTCCGGAAGGTCCCGGTCAGCTCGACCGAGGGCGCGATGATGTTGTGGCGGGTGCCACCGTGGATCGTGCCGAAGGACAGCACGACCGGATGGGCCGGGTCGAACTCGCGGGTCACGACGTGCTGCAGCGTGGTCACGATCTGTGCCGCCACCGGCACGGGGTCCAGGGCCGTGTCCGGATGGGCGGCGTGCCCGCCCATGCCATGGACCGTGATCCGGACGGTGTCGTCCGAGCCGGTCGCCGGCCCCCCGCGCAGCGCCACGACACCGGCCGGGTGCGCGCTGGAGACGTGCAGCGCGATGATGGCGTCGGGCACCGGGTCGTCCAGGACGCCCGCCTCCACCATGGGGGCGGCCCCGCCCGGGCCCTCCTCGGCCGGCTGGAAGTAGAGCGCGACGCTGCCCGGGAGGTCGTGGGTGGCCGCGAGCAGCTCGGCGAGGCCGAGCAGGACGGCCACGTGGCCGTCGTGCCCGCAGGCGTGCGACAGGCCCTCAATCTCGGAGCGGTAGCCCGCTCGTCCGGGCGCCTCGGGCACCGGCAGGGCGTCCATGTCGGCGCGCACGCCCACGCACCCCGGCCCGCGACCCTCCAGGACCGCGACGACCCCCGTGCCGACCACGCGTCGGTGCGACAGGCCGAGGCGGGTCAGGACCGACTCGATGTAGGCGGCGGTGCGGTGCTCGCCGAAGCCGAGCTCGGGATGACGGTGGATGGCCCGGCGGTGGCCGGCCACGGCGGGCGCCAGCTCGTTGGCGGCGGCGTTGATCACCGACGTCTCGAGCCGCACGCTCACGCCGTCCTTCCTGCTCCGCGGGTGGGAGCCGATCATGGCACGCGGGCCGGCGCCGTGCCCGTCCATGGGCCCTCACGCGCCGAGCGGGCCGCTCGTCTCCTTCGGCATGAGGATCCACAGCACGAGATAGGCCAGCTCGCCGGCGCCGAAGAGGCCGAACAGGACGAAGGCGACGCGCACCAGCGTGACGTCCCAGTCCAGGTAGCGGGCGACGCCGGCGCAGACGCCCGCCAGCATCTTGCCGTGTCGCGGGCGCGTGAGTCGTCGGCCGTTCATCGGCATCCCTCCTGTCGGTGGTCCACCCGGTCTACCCACCCGGGCCCGGCGTGGTGCGCCGGGGTCGGTCACGCTAGGGTGCGGCCCGTGAAGGTCGCCTATGTCTTCTCCACCTCGGGGCACACCGCCAGCTACAAGCTGGGGCGAATGATCCTGCCGCAGCTGGAGGAGGACCGTCACGGCGTCCGGGTCGTCGGGATGTTCTTCTTCGACGACAACAACTACGTGCTGCGCCGGGGTGACCCGCTCGGCGAGCGGCTGGCGAAGGTGGCCCGCGACCAGGGCACGCTGCTGATGATGTGCGACCGCTGCGCCCTCGAGCGCGGCCTGGCCGAGGGCGTGCCCGGCGACTGTACGGTGACCGACGTCGTCGAGGGTGTCACGGTCGGGTGCTTCCCGGACCTGTACGCGACCCTGGCGGCCGACCCGCCCGACCACGTCATCACCCTGTAGCCGGGGGCCTCACCCCTGGTCGAGGGGACCGAACTGGTCCCCGGTCGGCTCCGCTCAACAGAACCACGGCTCGGTGAGCCGTGGCCTCGCCCGGATGGAGCCGGCCGGCACGGACCGCGCCGGGGTCACCCCGGCGGCCCCCTCGACGACGCGCCGCATCGCCCGGTACCCGCCGAGGTGTGTGCCGTCCGTGCCAGCGTGGCGCTCGGCCAGGGCCGCCAGCCGCCGCTGAAGGTCGTCGACGCGTGGGTCCGCCGGCGTCCACGTGTAGCTGAGCGAGCCCGGGTCGTACGCTCCCAGGTGCGGGCGCAGGTCGGGGTGGTCCAGCAGCAGCGACCCTTCGGGCAGCAGCAGTCGGATGCTGTACTGCACCGGGTCGGTGTTCCCGACCAGGTCGTGGTCGGCGACGAAGTCGAGCATGTCGAGCACGTCGCGGGGCGTGGTCCACGGCGTGAACGGCAGCCACGACGGCCGCGGCTCGATCCCGGCGGCGCGCAGCACGGCGACCGCCCGCCGGGCGTCCGCGGCCGTGTGGCCCTTGTCGAGGCGCCGCAGGACACGGTCGTCCACGCTCTCGAGCGCGGTCACGACGAACAGGCAGCCGGCGCCGGCCAGCTCGTCCCACAGCGCCACGTGGCGAAGCACGTGCTCGACCTTCACGGTGCAGTCGAAGGTGAGGCTCGGGAAGCGCTCGTGCATGGCGCCGACCACCCGGCGCGCCTGTCCGGGGGCGTTGAGGAAGTCGGGGTCGCCGAAGGTGACGTGGGCCGCGCCGCGGTCGACGAGGGCGGCGATGTCCTCCACGACGACGTCCGCGTCCACGACCCGGATGGCCCCCTCGTAGACGGTCGGCACGGGGCAGTGCCGGCACACGTGCCGGCAGCCGTGCGTCGCCTCCACGTAGCCCACGAGGCGCCGCTCGCCGCCGACGTCGAGACGCGCGTAGCGCTCCAACGGCGGCAGCAGGTCCCGCGCCGGCGGCGCGAAGCGGCCCCGGCCCCGGCCCAGGTGCACCACCAGGCGGTCCCCGATCTCCTGCCCGGCCTCCAGGGACGCGACCCAGGCCAGCAGTCCCGGCTCGTACTCGCCGGCGACCACGTGGTCGGCCAGGCACCCCAGGGTCAGGTCGCGGCTGACCGGCGCGTACAGGCCGTAGAAGCACACGGGCAGGTCGCCGCGTCGCCGCTTGACGGCCCGGGCGGCACGGAGAGCCAGGCGCATCGCGGTGTGCATCGGCACGGAGAAGCCGACCGCCTGCGCCCAGTCCACCAGCGCCGGGTCCCACGGCTGGACGGCCAGGTCCAGGCAGCGCACGTCGTGGCCGGCGGCGCGCAGCGCCCCCGCGGGCGACGCCACGTGCAGGGGCTGGTGACCCGACTCGTAGGTCGACACGAGCAGCATGCGCATGGGATGGCAGCCTACCGTGGCCCGGCTCCGGCCACCGGGTTGGCCATCCGGCGTCGCGGGGACGGTCACACCACCGAGAGCACAGGAGGCCACATGGCCGACCCGACAGCCCGGTCGCCCGCCTCCGGCGGGGCCGGCCGCGCCGAGCCGGCGGGGCGGCGGGACGCACCCGGCCGTGCCCGCAAGGCGCGCACCAGCTTCGCGGCGGCCCTGTCCCTGGCCCTGGGCGCCTGCGCGGCGCTGGCCACGGTCACCGTCGTGTTGGCGCCGCTCGCCCTCGTGCTCGGCCTGGTGGCTCTCGGGCTCGGTCTCGTGGGTGTCTCGCGCTCACGGGCCCCGGCGGTGACCGGCCGGGGCGTGGCCGTGGTCGGCGCCGTCCTCGGCGGCGTCGCGGGGCTGGTCGCGGCGGCCGTCATCACGGGGCTGTTCGCCGCCCTGTCCGACCCGGGGCTGGTCGACACGATCGACGGCTACCTGCGTGACCTCGGAGCGCAGCTGCCGACCGAGATGCCGCGCCCCTAGGGTGATGTCGAGCGCGGTGCCCGCAGCATGTCGGCGAGCGCTGCGACGACACGAGTGGCGTGAACCGCCTCGGGGTCGTGGTCCGGGTTGAAGTCCGCGACCGAGAGTCCGATCAGATTGCGTGCGTGGGCGAGTGGTCGGGTGAGCGCCGTCAGCTCGCCCCAGTCCAGGCCGAGCGGCTGCGGGTAGCTGACGGCGGGAAGAGCAGCCTCGTCGAGGACGTCGAGGTCCAGATGCAGCCAGGTCGGCCGGTCTGCCAGCCGGGCCGTCGCCTCCGCCGCGACGGCGGCAGGGCCTCGCTGTCGGATCTCCGGCGCGGTGAACGCCACGATCGCCGGGTCGAGACGCGCATTCTCCCGGGCGACCTCGGAGTGCAGCTCATCCGGGCGATGACCGAGCAGGATGACCGAACCCGGATCGACGAGCCGATCCGCGGCGTGGTCGAGCAGCGTGGGAGGACCATGGCCGGTGAGGATCGCGAGGTCCATGTCCGCCGCCTCGCCGGTCGGTGAGCTTCTGCCGTCGAGGAAGTCTGCGTGGCCGTCCACAAACCAAAGGCCGCAGCCGGTGGGCAGGGCAGAGAAGACGCCGAGCAGAAGGGTGCAGTCCCCGCCGAGAAGGAACGGGCACTGGCCGGAGATGAGCAGCTCACGCACCCGACCCGCGATCACCGCCGATGCCCGGCGGACCTCGGCGGCACCGACAACGCCGGTTGTGGGATCACGCCGCGGGTCGCGGATACGCACCTCGGTGGCGCCGGCGTCAGCCGCGCCGACAAGCTCGAGCAGCCCCGCCGAGCGCAACGCCGCAGGTGCGCGCTCCTCACCGCGCCCGGCACCCGACGAGTCCAAGGGCACGTCGAGAGCAGCCAACCGCATCGGCGCATTCTGTGTCATGGCGGCGCGCCAGCGGCCTCACCGGCTACCGGGCGGGGGCGTCGTCGAGGCCGGCCTGGTCTACGACCACCTCCAGGCGGGCGTGCGCCTCGCGCAGCGCCCGCTCGACCCTTCCGGGGGTGTCCGCCCGGGCGAACAGGAAGCCCAGGTAGCGGTCCCCCTCCGGCAGCGGCACGAGCGGGCGCCCGCGCGCCACCGTGATCTCCAGCCCGGCGATGTCGGGCACCGCCCGGGCGGCCTCGCGCCCGCGCACCTCCCGCAGGACGCCGGCCCGCGGGATCGGCAGCATCATGACCCCGGATGCGGCGGACTCGCGGGACAGGCCGTGCAGCGGCAGCCCCACGGCATGGCGCAGGATGACCTCCTCCAGGCTGACGCCGGCGCCGAAGCGCAGCGCGCGGGCACACAGCCCACCGATGGACCGGGCGGCCGCCTCCAGCACCCACACCCGGTCGCCGTCCACGCGCAGCTCGGCGTGGACCGGCCCCTCGACGAGGCCCAGCGCGGCCGCCGCGTCGGCTGTGGCGGCGGTCACCGCGGCCCGCGTCGCCGCCGGCAGGCGCGACGGGGTGACGTAGATGGTCTCCTCGAAGTACGGACCCTCCAGCGGGTCGGGCTTGTCGAAGACCGCCAGCACCTCACATCCGCCGTCGCGCAGCAGGGCCTCGACGGCGACCTCCCGCCCGGGCACGTAGGTCTCGACAAGCAGTCGCTCGCGCCCGTCCCCGCCCGCCTGGGCCAGGATGCGGCGGATCCTGGCGGCGGCGGTGGCGGCCCCCGCCGGGTCGTCGGCGCGGATGACCCCGCGGCTGCCCGACAGCCCCAACGGCTTGAGCACGCACGGCCAGCCGACCCGTGCGGCGAGCTCGCGCACGTCGTCGTCGGGCCCCGAAAGGCGGTGGTCCGGCTGGGCCACCCCCGCGGCGTCCAGGGCCTCGCGCATCACCGCCTTGTCCCTCGCCGCGGCCACGGCCGCCACCGGGTTGTGGGCCAGGCCCAGGCGTGCGGCCGCCACGGCCGCCGGGGCGACCCCCTGGTCGTCCACGGGGACGACCGCGTCGAGGCGACGGCGGCCGGCGAGCTCGACGATGCGGTCGGCGGCCCGCTCCGGGTCGTCCAGCGGCAGGCGCACGGCCCGGTCGCCCATCGCCCCGGCCAGCGCCTGGCGTCGCTCGGAGCCCACGACGACCTCGACGCCCAGGCGCGTGGCGGCGCGCAGGAAGTCCTCGGCGCGGTAGGTGTCGGTGGGCAGCAGCAGCAGAACCCGTGACATGGGTCCTATCATGGCGTGACCCGCCAGCAGAGGGACACCCATGGCACAGCCCGACGCGCACGCGGCTCAGCCGGTGGTCGAGGTCACCGAGCAGGCCCTGGACAAGGTGCGCCACATCCGCTCCCGCGACCCCGAGCCGCAGCGACTGGCCCTGCGGCTCGCGGTGACCGGCGTCGAGAACGGCGCCTACACCTACGACATGTCGCTGCAGCTGCTCGACAGCGCCGCCCCGGGCGACGTGGTGCAGCGCCACGGCGACGTCTCCGTCATCGTCCCGGCCGACAGCGTCGACAAGCTGCGCGGGGCGCGGCTGTGGCTGGAGGGTGACGTCACCTACGGCGGCATCCGCCTGGAGAACCCCAACAGCCCCAGCCCGGCCGTGGGCACCCGCCCCCCGGCGGACCTTTCCGGACCGGTCCCCCGGCGTGTGGCCGACGTGCTCGACCAGGTCATCAACCCGAGCATCGCCGCCCACGGGGGCCGCGCGGAGCTCGTTGCCGTCGAGGACGCCACCGCCTACCTGCGGCTGTCCGGGGGCTGCCAGGGGTGCGGCATGGCCAGCGTCACGCTGAGCCAGGGCATCGAGGTCGCGGTCCGCGAGGCGGTGCCCGAGGTTTCACGGATCGTGGACGTGACCGACCACGCCAGCGGGACGAACCCGTACTTCGAGCCGGCCAAGAAGTAGCGGCGACCGGCGGCAGGGCGTCCCTCAGCCCGTGTTCTGCAGACCGGCGGCGACGCCGTTGACGGTCAGCTGCACCAGCTCGCGCATCCGGTCGACCCGCTCGCCGGTCGTGTCGCCGGCCGAGCGCAGACGCCACAGCCAGTGCGCCTGCAGGAACGACAGCGCGTCGACGTAGGGGTTGCGCAGCTGCACCGCCCGACGCAGCAGCCCCCGGGGCGCCAGCAGCCGGTCGTGGCCGGTGACGTCGAGCACCAGCCGGTGGGTCAACTCGAACTCGTCGATGATGCGCGCGGACAGGTCCGGGCGGTTACCCATCGCCAGGTAGCGCTCGGCGATGAGCGGGTCGGCCTTGACCAGGCTCATCTCGGCGTTCTCCAGCAGCGAGGTGAAGAACGGCCACTGCCGGTACATGGCCCGCAGCGCGTCGAGGCCGCCCTCCTCGCCCGCCGCCGCCCGCAGCCCGGTGCCCAGGCCGAACCAGCCGGGCAGGTTGCACCGGCTCTGGGCCCAGGCGAACACCCACGGGATGGCGCGCAGCGACTCCAGGCCGCCGTCTGATCCGCGCCGCGAGGGGCGGGAGGCGATCTGCAGCTCGCCGATCTCGCGCACAGGGGTCACCCGGGTGAAGAACCCCACGAAGTCGTCGGCCTCGACCAGGGCGCGGAAGGCCGCCTCACTGGCCTGGCTCATGCGCGCGACCAGGCGCTCGTGGGACGGGTCGACGGTCGCGCGGCCCCGCTCGGCCGCCGGGGTCGACGCGAGGATCACGGCGTTGGTGACCTGCTCCAGGTGCCGGCGGGCCAGGGCCATGTCCCGATAGCGGGCGTTGATGACCTCGCCCTGCTCGGTCAGCTTGAAGCGCCCCGCGACCGAGCCGGGCGCCTGCCCGCGCACCGCGCGGTTCGTCGGGCCGCCGCCGCGCCCGACGGCTCCTCCGCGGCCGTGGAACAGCGTCAGCGCGACGTCGTTGCGCCGTGCCCAGTCGGCCAGCGCGGCCTGTGCGTCGTACAACAACAGGTTGGCGGCCAGGAAGCCGACCTCCTTGGCCGAGTCCGAGTAGCCGAGCATGACCTCGAGACGACGCCCCCCGGCGGCCAGCCGGGCGCGCTCGCCGGGCAGCGTGAGCAGCTCGTCGAGCACGCGGGGGGCCTCCCGCAGCGCCGCGCGGGTCTCGAACAGGGGCACGACGTCAAGCTCCAGGCTGCCGTCGGGCACGGCGAGCCGGGCCAGCGCGCGCACCGCGAGGACGTCGGCGGCGCCACGGGTGAAGCTGACGACGTAGCGGCAGCAGGCGCCCGGGCCGTAGCGACGCTGCAGGTCGGCCATGGTGCGCAGGGTCGACAGCGCCTCCCGCGCGGCCTCGGAGCGCGGCGTCACCCCGGACGGCCAGCCGTGCTCGGACAGGCGCTCGCACTCCGCCGCGTCGCCCACCGCCTCCGGTGCGAGCTCGCTGAGTACCCGCGCCTGCGTGCCGGAGTGCTGACGGACCTCGAGCGAGGCCAGCTGGAACCCGAACGTCTCAGCCTGCCAGCGCAGGTGCTGGACCTCGCCGTAGGCCAGCCGGGCGGCCCCCGCGCCCGCCAGGGACTCCTGCAACACGGCGAGGTCCCCGACGAACTCGTGGGACCGGTCGTAGCGACCGGGGCCGCCGGTGCGGGTGGCGGCCAGCCGCTGGGCGCACAGCGCCAGGCGGCGGCGGTGCGGCTCGTCGGCGACGCGCCGCAGCAGCCCCGCGGCCGCCTCGGAGAAGCGCTCCTCGTCGGCGGCGAGCCCCGCGAGCAGAGCCGGGCTGGGCGGCGCCGCCCACGACGAAACCGTCAGCGACCGGGCGATTCGCCGGGTCGCGGCCTCCAGGCCCCGCAGCACGTGCTCAGCCTGGATCCCCAGGGTCTCGCGCGTCACCTCCGCGGTGACCCGCGGATTGCCGTCGCGATCGCCGCCGACCCAGCTGGCCCAGCGCAGGAACGCGGGGAAGGCCGGCGGCCGGGCGCCGACGTCGGCCGGCGCCAGGGCCCGGTCCAGCTCCCGGTAGACGGCCGGGACGACGCGGAACAGCGTCTCGTCGAACACGGCCATGACGCGGCGGACCTCGTCGAGCGGCTCAGGGCGGCGCCCGCGGACCTGGGCGGTGCGCCACAGCCCCGCGACCTCCTCCAGCAGGCGGCGGCGCACGTCGGCCCGGCCCGCCTTGTCCGGGCCGGGGTCGTCGAGGCGGGCGAGCTGGCCCGCGACGCGCTGCAGCGCCTCGGTGACGGCCCGCCGGCGCGCCTCTGTGGGGTGGGCGGTGAGCACCGGGGTGATCCGCAGCCCGTGCAGCACGGCGTCCAGCGCGGTGCGTCCCTCGCGGGCGGCGACACGCTCCACGGCGTCGGCCAGCGAGTCCGCCACGACGTCGGTGCACCGCCCCTGCTCGCGGAGGGCACGCACCCGATGGTGCTCCTCGGCCAGGTTGATCAGCTGGAAGTACAGGGTGAAGGCGCGCGCCACCTGCTCGGCGCGCTCCAGGCCGAAGCCGGCGACCACGTCCGCGACCGCCTGGGCGCGCTCCCCGGAGGGCTCGGCCCGCAGGTCGATGGTGGCACGCCGAAGCCGCTCGACATCGGCGAGCAGGCCCGGCCCGCCGGCCTCGGTCAGCACCTGGCCCAGGACGTCACCGAGCAGGCGCACCTGACCCCGCAGGGCCGCGGGGACCTCCTCGGCGGGCGCGTCCTGGCGCGTGACGGTCAGCCCGCGGGCCTGCCCCGCAGGGGCTGCACCACCGTCTTGATCTGGGTGCACTCGTCGATCGAGTAGCCCAGGCCCTCCCGGCCGATGCCCGAGTCGGGCTTGCGGCCGCCGAAGGGGAAGTGGCCGACGCCGTGCTTCGGGGCGTCGTTGATGGTCACCATGCCGACCTCCAGCGCCTCCGCGGCGCTCCACGCCTTGTCCAGGTTGTCGGTGAACACCGAGGAGTCCAGGCCGTAGCGCGACTGGTTGGAGATCTCCAGCGCCTCTCGCAGATCACCCACGCGGGTCACGGGCAGGACCGGCCCGAAGTGCTCCTCCCAGAGGATCTCGGCCCCGAGCGGCACGTCGACGAGCACGGTGGGCTGGTGGTAGGCGTCGGCGAAGTCGCCGCCCAGCCGCAGCCGGGCGCCCTTGGAGACCGCGTCCTGCACGAAGCCGTTCACCCGCTTGGCGGCGCCGGCGTCCACCAGCGGCCCGACGTCGACGCCCTCCTCGCGGGGGTCCCCGACGACGAAGCCGCGGGCCTCCTCCACCGCCCGCTCCACGTACTCGTCATAGAAGCGGTCCTCGACCAGGACCCGGCTGATGGCGTCGCACCGCTGGCCGGCGTTCTTGAACGCGCCGTCGACGGTCTTGGAAACGGCCAGCTCCGGGTCGGCGTCGGCCAGCACGATCGCCGCCGCGTTGCCGCCCAGCTCCAGGTGCAACGGCTTGGGGCCCGCCTTCTCGGCGATGCGACGGCCGACGGCCGACGAGCCGGTGAACGTGAGCATCGACACGTCCCCGTGGGAGGACAACAGGTCGCCGATCTGCGAGCCCGAGCCGGTGATGACGTTGAGCACACCCGGCGGAAGGCCCGCCTCCTCCAGCATGCGGGCGAACATCAGCAGTGGGACCGGATCGGCCGAGGGGGCCTTGGCGACGACCGTGTTGCCGGCCGCGATGGCCGGGATGATCTTTGAGGCCGACAGGAACAGCGGATAGTTGAACGGGCCGATCGCGCCGACGGTGCCGACCGGCTCGCGCAGCACGATCCCCATCTTGCCGGAGGTGTCGCCCACCCACTCGCCCGGCAGGTACTCACCGTAGATCTTGCGCGCCTCGTCGCGGACGAGCTCCAGGCGCTCGTGCGTGGCCGAGGCCTCCGAGCCGGCCTGCTCGGGCGTCTTGCCCAGGTCGAGCACGATCGCGTGGATGAAGTCGTCCAGGTGCTCGCCCATGATGCCGGCGGCCCGCTCGCAGATCCGGACGCGCTCGGCCGCCGGCATGGCGCCGAACGCGGCGCGGGCGTCGCGCGCAGACGCGATCGCCTCGTTCACGTCCTGGGCGGCCGCGCGCTGCGCGCGGGCGATCACCGTGCCGTCGATGGGCGACGCGACGTCGAACCCGGCCTCCTCCGAGGCTGGACGCCACGAGCCGTCGACCAGCAGCCGCAGCCCCACCACGTCGCCGTCCCCACTCACCGCCGGGGCGAAGACGTCCGCGACCTCGAGCCGGACCGGGTCGTCGCTGAAGGGGGCCGAGTCCAGAAAGCCCATCCGCCGTCTCCTCGCGCTCTCTCAGGCCGGGGCTGGTCCCTGCCCCCCTCACCATGACCCGGGCGGGCCCGGCCTACGCATCCGGCGGCGACGGGCGGGCGGTGTCGGGGCGCGAAAGGTAGCCCACCACGCTGCGGATGACCTCGGCGGACAGCAGCATCGACAGGTGCCCGATGTCGCGCACCCGCACGTTGGTCGCCTGCAGCGCGGGGACGGTCAGCTTGGCGCTCACGGCGGGGACCACCCACGCGTCGAGGTCGGAGTAGTAGGCGACGTAGCGCACGTCGCTCGGGCGGGCGCCGGCTCGCAGGCGCTCCAGCAGCGGTGAGCGGTAGACCATGTCCAGCGCCGCCGGGCCCACGCCCATGGCGGCGGTGTAGGTGCCGTCGTGGGGGGTGCCCAGCGTGACGAGCGTGTCGACGCTGTCCTCACCGTCCAGCTCCTGGATGTAGTAGCGGGCGACGACGCCTCCCATGGAGTGACCGACGATCATGCAGCGCGGGGCCCCGCTGGTCTCCAGCACCGCCTCGACCTCGCTGCGCAGCATGGCGGCCACCTGCGGGACGCCCCGGCTGAGCTGCGGGTAGTCGAAGGAGCGGACGTGGCGGAACCCCGCCCTGGCCAGCACCCGGCTCATCACCAGGAACGCGCCGCGGTTCATCACGTAGCCATGCACGAGGATGACCGGCATGCGCGCGGTGGCCGCCCCGGGGCGCTCGTCGACCGCGTCGACCGCCCGGTCCGCCCGAAGCGCCTCCTGCAGCGACTCCACCGACATCATGCCCAGCGGATACAGGGCGGCGTGCACCAGCGTCAGCGACAGCTCCCGGGTGGCGCCGAGGTACGTGCCGGGTCGTAGGAGGGCCCGCAGCCCGGCCAGCGCCTGCTGCCCGACCAGCGCGGGCCCGCCCGGCTGGGGGCTGTCGGCATCCCGGCGCAGGGTCAGGCGGCCCGGGAGCGGTCGCGCCGGGCCAGCTCGGGCGCCAGCCAGTCCAGGACGACCGCGGCCGTCCAGGACTGGTTGCGCGAGCCGAGCGGCTCGCCCGTGAACGGGTTGAAGTACTCCGCGAAGCCGGACCGGGCGACCTGGCCCAGGCCGGTCCGGCGCAACAGCTCGGCCCGCTCGTGCCGCCCGCCGCGCTCCAGGGACCACCACAGCAGCCAGTTCATCACCGGCCAGCTGGGGCCGCGCCAGTAGCTGTGCGCCAGGAACGCGGGCTCGTGCGGGCTGGTGCTGGGCGGCGCCATGCCGGGCGCCGCGCAGAACCAGGAGGAGTCCAGGACGGCCAACTGCGCGTCGAGGCGGTCGGGCTCCAGCGACCCGGCGATCAGCGGCGCGAAGCCGGCGATCGTCCGGACCGGCACGGGGCGGCCGGCGCGGACGTCGTAGTCCAGGCACAGGCCCGTCCGCTCGTCCCAGCACGCCGCGAGGCCGGCGTGCCCGCGTTCCAGCCACGCGCTGACGCGGCGGCGGTCGGCGGCGGGGGCGTCCACGAGGGCCGCCACGTCCAGCAGTGCCTCGTTCGCGGCCACCAACAGGGCGCTGAACAGCACGTCGCGGACCTGGAAGGGGTGGTGCCGGTGCGCCGCCGCGTCGTCGTAGCCGGCCTGCTTGAGCGACTCGACCAGCCACAGGTAGCGGTCGTACTCGGCGCCGGTCGGTCGTTCGCCCGGGTCGACGACGTGCGCCAGGTCGCGTCGGCGGTACGGGGGCAGCGGACCGAGCTCGACCGCCCCGAGTGCGGCGTCCCAGCGCGGGCTGTTGTCGCAGCCGCT
>JAHWKQ010000016.1:1480-18646 GCA_019347785.1 Actinomycetota bacterium | reverse complement strand
AGGACGATGCCCGGCAGCGTCGCCGCCCCGACGACCACGCCGGCCAGCCCCTGGGGCGCCCGCAGCGCGTCGAGGATGTCGGGGATCGACTGGGCGACGAGCGTGTTGACGGTGATGCCGGTGACGGTGATCGCGTAGATCGCCCACAGCGGCGGCCGGGTCGTGGGGGCCTCGCGGGCCCGCTCGCCCGCCGTCAGCCGCCCCCGTGGCGGCGCCCGGCGGGGCCGTGCACCCACCGCCCGCCGACCATGGTCGCGGTGACCTCCAGCGCGTCGTCGAGCAGGACGAGGTCCGCGCGCAGCCCGGGCGCGACGCGGCCCAGCTCGGCGTCGAGGCCCAGCAGCCGGGCGGCGTTGCCCGACGCCATGCGGCTGGCCTGCGGCAGGTCCACGGGCAGGTGGGCGACGGCGTTGCGCACGGCCGCGGCCATCGTCGCGGTGCTGCCGGCGATGGTGCCGGTGCCGGGCAGCCGGGCCTGCCCGTCGACGACCCGGACGTCGGCCCCACCCAGCGAGTGGGTACCGTCAGGCAGGCCGGCGGCGCTGATCGCGTCGGTGACCAGGACCACCCGCTCGGGCCCCTTGGCCCGGACCAGGAGCCGGATCGCCGCGGGGTGGGCATGGACCAGGTCGGGGATGACCTCGCAGTCGAGCTCGTCGAGGTCCAGGGCGGCGCCGACCGTGCCGGGCTCGCGATGGTGCAGCCCCCGCATTCCGTTGTACGTGTGCGTGACGACGCGCACGCCGGCGTCGCGGGCCGCGAGCATCTGGGCGTAGGTGGCGTCGGTGTGGCCCGCGGCCGCGATGATGCCCAGCTGCCGGGCCCGGCGGATCAGGGCCGTCGCCCCGGGCAGCTCCGGGGCGAGGGTGACGATGCGCACGGCCCCCCCTGACACGGTGGCGAGGCGCTCCAGCTCGGCGACGTCGGGGTGGCGCAGGGCCGCCGGGTCCTGCGCCCCGCGGCGGGCACTGGACAGGAACGGCCCTTCCAGGTGGATCCCGAGCACGCGAGCACCGTGGGCGGGCCGGTCCTCGCCGGCGGCGAGGGCCGCCACCGTGGCCTCCAGCCGATCGGGCACCGCCGAGACGGTGGACGCCACGAGCGAGGTGGTGCCGTGACGGGCGTGGAACGCGGCCGCCTGGGCGTGGGACGCCGGGTCGGCGCGGGTGAAGTCACCGCCGCCGCCGCCGTGGACGTGGGGGTCGACGAAGCCGGGCAGCAGCCACGCCCGGGCGAGGTCGACCCGCTCGGCGCCGGCCCCGGGCGGCTCGCCCGCCCCGGCCGACAGGATGCGCCCGGCGGCCACGACCACGTGCCCGGGCTCCACGATGCGGTCATCGACCACGACCCG
Source organism: Actinomycetota bacterium (assembly GCA_019347785.1). GTDB lineage: Bacteria > Actinomycetota > Nitriliruptoria > Euzebyales > Egibacteraceae > JAHWKQ01. Next base: position 17,295 of record JAHWKQ010000016.1, on the reverse strand, counting down.
CGCGTTGACCAGGGCCTGCGGTGGCGGCCCGCCGTCGCCGGCGGGCACCGCGGCTCAGCCTCCCACCCCGGTCGACTGCATGACCGTGAACACGGCGCCCTGGGGGTCGCCGAGCACGGCGAAGCGGCCGTACGGCGAGTCCGTCGGGGAGACCCGCATGGTGCCGCCCAGATCCTGGGCGGCGGCCGCCGCGGCCTCGGTGTCGGCCACGGCGAAGTAGGTCATCCAGTGGGACGGGATCTGCTCCGGCCAGTCCGCGGTCATCTGCATCGCGCCGCCCACGGTCCGCCCGTCGACCGAGAAGACCTGGTAGGCCGGTCCGCCCTCGCCGGTGTCGACGGCCTCCCAGCCGTAGCCGAACACCTGTGTGTAGAAGACCTGGGCAGCCGCCAGGTCCCGCGTGGCCAGCTCGCTCCACACCAGCGAGCCGGGCTCGTCGACCAGCGAGGCGCCCGCGTGGTCACCGGCCTGCCACACGCCGAACAGCGCGCCCGCCGGGTCGCCCGCCACGATCAGGCGCCCCTGGGACATGACGTCCATGGGGCCCATCAGGACCGTGCCGCCGGCTTCGGTGATCCTGCGCGCGACCTCGTCGGCGTCGTCGGTGGCCATATACGTCGTCCAGGCGGTCGGCACGCCCTCGCGCGAGGGCTCGCCGGCCATGCCGGCGACGTTCCTGCCCCGCAGCTGACACATGGTGTAGTGGCCGGTCTCCGGGGGCCCCACCTCGAAGCCCCAGCCGAACAGCCGGCCGTAGAAGCTCCGCGCTCCCTCGGGGTCCGACGTCGCCAGGTCGACCCACGACGGCGTCCCCGGGGCATACGAACTGACCTCGGCCATGGCTGGCTCCTGTCCCGCGTGCGGTGCGAGGATCCCACCGCCACTGTGGCCGCGCAAACGGTCGAGGCGTCCGGGGGCGCCGCCGCGGGCAGGGTGGCGGGGAGCCGGGAGGAGCCGCAGATGGTCCGCGTCACCGTCTGGAACGAGTACCGCCACGAGCGCCGCGACCCCGTCGTCAGACGACACTATCCCCACGGCATGCACACCGTGCTGGCGGGCGCGCTGGCCGGGGACGGCGGCTTCGAGGTCACGACGGCGACACTGGACGAGCCCGGCCACGGGCTGGTCGACGAGGTGCTCGACGCGACCGAGGTACTCACGTGGTGGGGGCACGCCGCCCACGAGGAGGTCGCCGACGAGGCGGTCGAACGGGTGCGCCGGCGGGTGCTCGACGGCATGGGACTGGTCGTCCTGCACTCGGGGCACCTGTCGAAGGTCTTCCGCACACTCATGGGCACCCGCTGCATGCTCAAGTACCGCAAGGGGGACCGGGAGCGGCTGTGGGTCGTCGACCACGGCCATCCCATCGCCGCCGGGCTGCCCGAGCGGATCGAGCTCGGCGTGGAGGAGATGTACGGCGAGCCGTTCCAGATCCCCCCGCCCGACGAGGTCGTCTTCGTGAGCTGGTTCTCCGGCGGAGAGGTCTTCCGCTCCGGCTGCACCTTCCGCCGCGGCCGCGGCCGCGTGTTCTACTTCCGCCCGGGAGACGAGCAGTACCCCACCTACCACCACCCGCTGATCCAGCGGGTGGTGGTCAACGCCACGCGCTGGGCGGCCCCCCCGCACGGGCCCGAGGAGGTCGTCGGCCGCGTCGCGCCCGCCGAGGCCGGGCACGGACGGTGAGCGCGAGGCCGTCCTACGGCCGTGCCGTCTCGGGCTTCTTGGCCACGAAGGCCCCGACCTCGTCGGCCGGAAGCGCCGCACTGATGAAGTTGCCCTGGATGGCGTCACAGCCGGTGTCGCGCAGCGCCCGGTACACCTCGGCGTCCTCCACCCCCTCGGCGACCACGCGCAGGCCCAGCTCGTGGGCGAGCCTGACCGTGTAGCCCACGACCGCCGCGTCGACGCGGTCGTCGGTCATGCCCGAGATCAGCGACTCGTCGATCTTGACCGCGTCGATGGGCAGGCGCGCAGGTAGGCCAGCGACGCGTAGCCGGTGTCGTAGTCGTCGAGCGCGAGGCGCACGTCCTGGGCGGCGAGCCGACGCAGCACCTGCAGGCTGCGCTGCTCGTCGACCATCACGACGCTCTCGGTGATCTCCAGGGTCACGCTGTGGGGCGGCACGTCCCACTGCCGCAGCAGCCCCACCACCGTCTCCGGCAGCCGCGCGTCCAGCAGGTTGCGGACCGACAGGTTGACGGCCACCGTCGGCTCGAGGCCCTGGTCGCGCCAGGCGCGCAGCTGTCGCAGCGCCCGCTCGAGCACGTAGTGCGTCAGCGAGTGGATCAGCCCCGTGCGCTCCGTCTCGGGCACGAACCGGTCGGGCGGCAACAGGTCGCCGCCGGCGCGGTCCCAGCGCACCAGCGCCTCCGCCCCCGTGGCCCTGCCGCTGGCGAGCTCGACCTGCGGCTGGTAGTACAGCACCAGGTCGGCGCGGCGCATGGCGGGCCCGAGCTCCCCCAGCAGCGCGAGCCGCTCGCGGTCCCCGGCCTCCCGATGGGGGTCGTAGACGGCACACGTCCCACGGACGGTCTTCGCGGCGTACATGGCCCGGTCGGCATGGTGGAACAGGGAGGCGTACGTGCGCCCGTGCTCGGGGAGCATCGCGACGCCGATGCTCGCGTCCACCGTGGGTGCCACGCCGTTGACCTCGAACGGCCCTGCAGCGCGGCCGTGGCCTCGATCAGGCTGGCGGCCCGCCGCTGCAGATCGCTGCTGCGCTCCTTCAGCCTCCTGCCGCGGCGTCGGACGGCCGCCGGGCGCAGCGCCGGGTCCAGATGCTCGAACAGCCGGCCGTCTCCGTCCTGGAGCATCCCAACTTTCTCGGAGCATGGGTGGGCAGTACTAACGGGCAACTCGGGTCAGATACGACGCAAGGGGTAAGCATATGCCAAGCGGATCGGTCAACAATTCAGCCTATATCACCCATAGCAACCCATGGACCAGCCACGCGTGACCGGAGGCCCCGGTGAGTGACGGGGGCGTGACCTGGCTCTTCCCCGCGGCGCTGGTCGTCGCGGTCGTCATGGTCGCCGCCGCCCTGCTCGCCGGCGGATGATCCCGCGGGTGGGGAGCGGGCGCCGGCTACCGACTGTCCTCGGCCGCGTCGACGGCGGCCTGGGCCGCGCGAGCGGACGTGTGATCCGGCGCCCGGTCGGGCCGGCCGCCCGCGGGCTGGTCCCCGGCGTCCCGCCACGCCTCCTCGCTGCCGTGGTCGTGGTGCTCGTAGGCCCGCCGCAGCCCGATGAGCACCTCGGCCGTCGTCTCCAGCAGCGCCCGGGTCCCGGGGTCGGCGACCTCGCCGACCCCACCGCGGACGCGCTCGACCAGGTCGTCGAGCATCCGCCGCACCTGGGCCGTCGGGCTGCGACCGCCGCCGGCGTCCCCCGGCTCGTTCCCCATCACCACCTACCCTCGTCCGTGCCGGTACGCGTCAGCTTCCTCCCCGCCGACCTGGACATGAATGCATCGGCGGTGGCATGCTCGCCGGCCGCGACACGAAGGACGTCCCGTGCCGGAGCTGCCCGACGTCGAGGGCTTCCGGCGGTTCTTCGCGCGTCACGCCCAGGGCCGCCGTGTCATCCGGGTCACCGCCCCGGACCCCCAGGTGCTGCGCGGCACCAGCGTCCAGGGGCTCGGCCGGGCCCTGCACGGGCGCCGGTTCGCGGCCCCGCGGCGACACGGCAAGTGGCTGTTCGCCCCGACCGACGACGGACCGGTGGTGGCGCTGCACTTCGGCATGAGCGGCCGGCTGGAATGGTCGTCGGACGGGTCCGGCCGGCATCGCCACGACCGGCTGGTCTTCGTCCTCGACACCGGGGAGCTGCGGGTGAGCTCGATGCGCAAGCTGGGCGGGGCCTGGCTCGCGCGGCACGAGCGCGACCTGGCCGACATCACCGGGCCTCTGGGTCCCGACGCGAAGACGGCGACGCGGGAGCAGCTGGCCGGGCTCCTGGCAGAACGCCGCGGCGGTGTGAAGTCCGCGCTCATGGACCAGGCCGTCGTCGCGGGCCCCGGCAACCTCGTGGTCGACGAGACCCTTTGGCGCGCGCGCGTTCATCCCGCCAGGCCGGCGGCGTCCCTGTCCGCGGACGAGCTGGCGGCGATCCACCGCTCGCTGCGGGAGGTGCTGGAGGGCGCGGTGCCCAGGGGGCGCGTGCCTCGGGACGACGACTGGCTGACCGGCGTGCGCGACGTCGCCGACCCCCGGTGCCCGCGCTGCGGCGCGGCCGTGCGCTCGGACACGGTCGCCGGCCGCTCGACGCGCTGGTGCCCCGACTGCCAGCCGGAGACGGCGTGAGCCCGGGCCGGACCCGGCGCGCCCCAGCTCACAGGTCGACCGTGACCGACCCCTCCCACCGTCCCTCCGACGCGTCGAGGCGGGCGTCGTGCCAGGTCGCGGCCTTGGGCGGGTCGCCGTGTACGACGACGTCGTCCAAGTCGACCACCACGAGCTCGCCACTCAGCCCGCGGTCCACGGTCGCGGCGGCGAGGCCGACCGCCAACAGCCCCTCGGTGTCCAGCAGCAGGATGGCCTCCTGCACCAGCGACACGAGCAGGTCGACGGGGCGGTCACCGGCGAGGCGCAGTGGCACACGCCGGCGCTCGACCCCCGAGCCGACCTCGGCCAGCGACGCGGCGAGACCCTCGACGGCCGACGCCAGGCAGGCCGACGGGTCGGGGCCGCGCACCCGGATCGCCAGGTCCGAGCCACGGCCGACGAGCTCGAACGCGCCACCGTGGTGGGACGCCATGCGATCTCCCCGGTATGACAGCGGCCCGGGCGGGTCGCCGGGGCCCAGGACCACCGGTGTACCCCACGGCGGGGGTCGTGGTGCGTGGCCGCGGTGAGCCTGCGCCGCCGCGGCGATGCGCGCTTCGAGATCGCGCGGACCGGGGCCATGCGGGTCCCGGGGGTGGTCTTCGCCTCCCGAGCCTGCCTGCCCGACGACGACGGGGAGACGCTGGAGCAGGTCGTCAACGTCGCCACGCTGCCGGGGATCGTGGCCGGCTCGTACGCGATGCCCGACCTGCACCTGGGCTACGGCTTCCCGATCGGCGGCGTGGCGGCCACGGACGTCGACGAGGGAGGCGTCGTCTCCCCCGGGGGCGTCGGCTTCGACATCTCCTGCGGCGTGCGCGTCCTGGCCGCTCCGCTGGCGCACGACGAGGTCGAGCCGGACGCGTTCGAGACGCTCATGGACCACCTGGACCGCGGCGTCCCCCGGGGGACCGGTCCGGGGGGCCTGTGGGAGATGGCCGACCACGCCGCGCTGCGACGGGTGCTGGCCGACGGCGCAGCCCACGCCGTGGCGTGCGGCTACGGCACGTCGGACGACCTCGAGCGCACCGAGGACCACGGACGCCTGGCCGACGCCGAGGTCGAGGGGGTGGGCGTCAAGGCGCTGGACCGCGGGCTGCGGCAGCTCGGCAGCCTGGGAGGCGGCAACCACTTCCTGGAGGTGCAGGTCGTCGACCGCGTCGTGGACGCCGACGCCGCCGCGGCCTTCGGTGTCCACCAGGGACAGCTGACCGTCATGATCCACTCCGGGTCGCGGGGCCTGGGCCACCAGGTCTGCGTCGATCACGTGCGGGCCATGGACGCGGGCATGCGCCACCACGGCATCCAGGTGCCCGACCGCCAGCTGGCGTGCATGCCGGTGGACTCGCGGGAGGGCGGCGCCTACCTGGGCGCCATGGCGGCGGCGGCCAACTACGGTCGGGCGAACCGCCAGGTGCTGGCGGAGGCGGCACGTGACGCCTTCGGCGCGGCGTTCGGCGACCGGGGGCTGCGGCTCGTCTACGACGTGTCGCACAACATGGCCAAGCTGGAGCCCCATGAGCACGCGGGGCGCCGCCGGGTGCTGTGCGTGCACCGCAAGGGCGCCACGCTGGCGTTGCCGCCGGGCCATCCCGACCTCCCGCCGGCCTACCGCGCCAGCGGGCAGCCGGTCGCCGTGCCCGGCTCCATGGGGACCGCCTCCTGGCTGTTGGCGGGCGCGGGTGGAGAGGGGTTCGCGTCGACGTGCCACGGGGCGGGCCGCACGCACAGCCGTCGCGCCGCCCGCCGGCGGGTCCGGGGCCGGACGCTGGCCGACGAGCTGGCCCGGGCGGGGGTCGCCGTCCGGGCGCTGTCCGACCGTGGCCTGGCCGAGGAGGCTCCCACCGCCTACAAGGACGTCGACGAGGTCGTCCGCGTCTGCGAGGCGGCGGGGCTGTCACGCAGGGTCGCCCGCCTGCGCCCGCTGGGCGTCGTCAAGGGCTAGCGGGCCGTCCCCGCCGCGGCGCCGGCCCCGCCGTCCGGCACGTCGACCACCAGCCAGCCCCCGCGCTCGCGCACCGGCGTGCCCAGCGCGGCGCAGGCGTCGCGGAAGCGCCGGCGCAGCCACTCCGCCTCCGCCCCCTCGGCCAGCCGGGTGAAGGCGAAGTCCAGCCACAACGGCAGCGCCTCGACGCGCCGGGGGCCCTCGGGCCCCACGGTGACGCGCCACAGCATCGACAGGTCGTTGCGCAGGTCCGGGTCCACGGCGTAGTCGTCGACGAAGTCGCCCAGGTCGAACAGCACCGCGGCGCCACGGCGGACGGCCACGCCGTGGCAGACGTGGGCCGAGTGACCGGCCACCAAAGTCGCGCCGGCGGCGAGCAGCGCGTCGGCGGCCGCGCGGACGTGCGGGACCGGCTCCGCGGTCATGTTGGGGCCCCAGTGCGGTGCGACCAGGGTCGTGTCGGCCTCCGCGCCCCGCACGGCCGCGGTGACCCAGTCCGGCACCCCGTCTCGCAGGTCGGCGTAGGCGATGCCGGGTCGGTCGGGACCGGCGGCGAAGTCCTCCGGGTGGTCGGCCAGGCCCAGCAGCCCCAGCCGCGCGCCCCCGGCGTCCATGCGCAGCAGCCGGCGAGCGGTGCGCCGGTCGGGCCCGGCGCCGACCGAGGCGATACCCGCCTCATCGAGATGCCCGATGGTGTCGGCGAGCGCGTCCGGGCCGTAGTCCAGCGCGTGGTTGTTGGCCAGGGTGACCGCGTCCACGCCGAGCCGGCGCAGCTCGGCGACGGCCGACGGCGGGGCCCGGAAGAAGAACGGCTTGCCGGGGGCCGCCCAGCGCCGGCCGCGCTCGGACACGCAGCACTCCAGGTTCAGCACGCACAGGTCGGCGTCGCGTGTCGCGTCGACGACCTCGTCGGCGAACAGGCGGCGTCTTCCCCGGCGCAGCAGGTCGGCCACGCCCCGGCCCAGCATCGTGTCGCCCGCCAGGGCCACGGTGAGCGTCACGGCCACCTCTCCCGCGCGGTCACGGAGGCTGGCTACCCGGCGCCGGCGCGGGGCACGCTTCGGGGCCTGCGACGGAAGGGGACGACATGGACGCGACGCTGCGTTACGCCAAGGTGGTGGACAGCCAGCGCTACCGGCTGGCCTCGGGGCACATCCGTGACCTGGAGCCGGGCGTGGAGCTGAGAGGGGAACCGCCGGCGCCGGCGGCCGAGTTCGTGGTCGTGCGGGCGTGGGACCACACCGACGGCGCCTTCACCGAGACGTGGCGCATCGTGGACCCCCACGGTCGGACCGTGCGCGAGCCCGTCGACCGGGAGTACGTCGACACCGACGAGGCCGCCGACTTCGTCGGCGACCAGGCCTTCGAGTACGCCGACGACGGCTACGAGGTCGTCTTCGAGGTCGACGGCCTGGAGGCTGCCCGCGCCGGCTTCCCCGTGCGCCCTCCGCAAGCCTGAGCCCCAGCCGCCGCGGCGCACCGCCGACGCGGCCCGGGGCCTGACGGCGCCGAACCGCTCAAGCGCGCCTCTGCGCGCGCCGATCGCTGTCGTGGATGGCGACGGCGACGACTTCCCGCGGAGCCGGTCGCCGGTGGCGCCCGCTGCTCATCGCGGCGCTGCTGGTGGCCCAGACCGGCGGCTTCGCGCAGAGCGGGGCGGCGGTCGAACGGCCCCGGCGCACGCCGAGCATGGCCACGTACGCCAAGGTGCGGCTGCGCTCCCCGGCCGGGGTCCCGCGCCTGGTCGGCTTCCACGAGGCGTCCTCGCGCACCGCCCGCCGGATGCGCCCCAGCGGCAGGCTCATCGCCAACCACAACCGCAGGTACCGACCACCGCGCCGGTCGGCCGGCGCCGCCTACCGGGTCATGCCGTCGCGGGGCAGGGGGACGCCGGCGACGTCGGCGGTGGACGTGGCGATGCGCTCGACGGCACCGGTGCGCAGCGCCGTCACCGGGCGGGTCTCCTACGTCGGCGGCTACCGCCTCTACGGGCGGCACCGCGACATGATCGTGGTGATCGTCCCCCGCCGTCGCCCCAGCCTGCGGGTGGTGATGCTGCACATCCGCGACGTCCGCATCAGGCCGGGCCAGCGCGTCGCCGCCGGCCGCACCCGTGTGGCCACCCGCGCCCGCCGCCTGCCGTTCGTCTCCCAGATCGACACCTGGACCGGGCGCGCGCCCCACGTGCACGTCGAGATCCGCAGGTCGTGAGGGTGGCGGTGGTCACGAGTCCATGGTCGTCGGGCCGCCGGCCGGCACGGGCAGGGGCGGGCGCGCCGTCAGCGCGCCGAGGGCGCCGGCGATGCGGCGCAGCGGCACCACATGGTCGACACACCCGGTGGCGACGGCGGCCGCGGGCATCCCGGGACTCGCGGACGTCACCGGGTCCTGGGCGAGCACGACTCCGCCGGCGCCCTTGACGGCGCACACGCCCGCCGCGCCGTCGCTGAGCCGGCCGGTGAGCACCACGGCGATGCACCGGGGCCCGGCCCGGGCCGCGAGCGACCCGAACAGCCGGTCCGCCGAGCAGCGACCCCCGGCCTCGAGCTCCTCGCACACCAGGGTGTCCCCGCGCCCGAGCAGCAGCTGCCGGTCGGCGTGGGCCACCCAGACGGTTCCCGGGCACAGGCGAGTGTGCTCCCGTGCCGTGCGGACGGCCAGCCGCGTGGCCCCGGCCAGCACCCGCGTCAGCAACTGCGGGTATCGCGGTCGCGGTGCTGCACCACCAGGACCGGGGCCGGGAAGTCGGGCGGGAGCCTGAGCCCCACACCGTACCCAGCGCGTGCAGGGGGCGGTCGGCCGGCCCGGCGCCCGACCGGGCGCCTGTAGCCTCGCCGGAGCTATGAGCAGCTACGAGGACTACACGCGGGTTGCGCGTCACTACGACCGCACGCGGCAGGCGGTCGGTGTCGAGATCGTCCTCGGCTGTCTCGCCCGGGGACCGTCGCCGCTGCACGAGGCGGTCGTCCTGGACGCCGGCTGCGGCACCGGCAGCTACTCGCGCGCCGTGCTCGGCCACGTCGGGCGCGTCGAGGCGGTCGACGGCAGCCCGGACATGCTGCGCGTGGCATGGGAGAAGATGGCCGCCGAGCACGACGCCGGCCTCGTCGGCTTCCACGAGGGCGACATCACGGCCCCGCCGTTCGAGGACGCGACCTTCGACGGCGCCATGGTCAACCAGGTCCTGCATCACCTGGGCGACGACCCGGATGACGGCTTCCCGGCCCATCGGGCCGTGCTGGCCCAGATGGGGCGGGTCCTCAAGCCCGGCGGCGTGCTCGTCGTCAACACCAGCTCACAGCAGCAGCTGCGGCACGGGTACTGGTACTACGACCTGATCCCCGGGGCGGCGGCCGCGGTGCGGTCGCGCTTCGCGCCGCTCGGCGCGCTGGTGCACCTTCTCGGCGAGGTCGGGATGGACTATTCCGGCCGCTTCGCGGCGCTGGACGCGGTGATCCAGGGCGAGGCGTACTTCGACGCCCGGGGACCGTTGCGCGAGGAGTGGCGCGACGGCGACTCGACATGGTCGCTGCTGTCCCCGCCGGCGCTGGAGCGGGCCCTCACGCGGGTGGGCGAGCTGGACGAGCGGGGACGACTGGAAGGCTATCTGCACCACCATGACGCCTCGCGGCCGGACTTCGGCCAGGTCACCTTCCTGCTGGCGTTTCGCCCCCCACGGCCCGGGTAGGAAACAGTCACCTCGGGCCAGCCGTTCTGCGAGGTGACCGCTCGACCACCCAGTCCCCGGTCCCCCGGCGGCTGCCCGTGCCGTCGCGTCCCGAAGGGCGCGACACCGCGTCGCCCGGCGTCAGGAGGAGCGGTGGAGGGCGTGGAGCGCGCGCTGAGCCGCATCCCCCAGCTTCGAGCTCTTCCCCTCCACGCCCTCGCGCTGCAGCCGCTGCCCGCGATGACCAACCACACCTATCGGGTGTCCGTGGACGGCAGCCGCTACGTCCTGCGGCTGGCCGGGCGGGGGACGGGCGACTACATCGACCGCCGGGCCGAGGCCCACAACGCGCGGGTGGCCGCCGCTGCCGGCGTCAACGCGGAGGTGCTCTTCTTCGACCCGGAGGACGGCACCATGCTGACCCGCTACATCGAGGGGGTTCAACTGGACCCGGCCGCCCTGCGGGGGGACCCGGGCGGGCCCGCCCGGGTGGGCCGCCTCCTGCGCCGCGTGCACGGCATCCCGGCAGGCTTCCGTTCGCGCTTCGACGTCTTCGCGCGGATGCGCCGCTACTCCGCGATCCTGCGGGGACTGGGCGGGGCGCCCCCGCCCGGCTTCGACACCGTGGCCGCCGAGCTGGCCGCGGCGAACATGGCGCTGCACGCTGTCCCCGTCCCGCCGGCGCCGTGCCACAACGACCCGTGGCCGCGCAACCTCCTCGACACGCCCACCGGCCTGTACCTGGTGGACTGGGAGTACTCGGGCTGGAACGACCCGGCGTGGGACCTGGCCGACGTGTCGGCCGAGGCCGGGCTCGACGGCGACGGGGAGGCGGCGCTGCTGGAGGCCTACTGCGCCGGTCCGGCCCCGCGGGCGCTGCGGGGGCGGGTGGGCCTGTACCGGGCGGTCGGCCACGCCCTGTGGGCGGTGTGGGGAGCCCTCCAGCACGCCAGCGGCAACCCGACCGTTGACTTCAGCTCCTACGCGCGACGGCGTATGGCCCGCGCGCAGGAGGCGCTGGGCGCCGCGGGCTTCGGCCGCGACCTCGCGGCCGCCCGGGCCGGCGCGGCGACGGGCCGTCGGTGACGGCCAGGGGCCGGCCCCCCATCGTGGGGGCGGACCGGATGCCCAGCGCCGCGCAGATGGTCGGCGCCAGTCGCAGCTGCGAGACGACACGTCCGGTGTCTCCCGCCGCCCGGCCGCGCCGCGGGAGCACGTACAGGGGCACCCGGCGGACGGCCGGGGACGTGCCGCCGTGGGAGCGGTCGTCGTCGTGGCCGTGGTCGGCGGTCAACACGACCGTGCGCCCGGAGGCGAGCCACTGGGGCACCAGCGCGGCCAGCAGCTCGTCGAGGTGGGTCGCGTGCGTGCGGTACTCACGCGAGCCGGCGCCGTCCCGGTGGCCCCGATAGTCCAGCCCCATGGGATGCACGAGCAGGTAGTCGGGGTCCCAGCGCCGCGTCAGCATGGAGGCCGCCGCGCACGTCTCCCCGTCAGGCGTCGACTCGTCACGGTAGAAGCGCCCGTGCTGGATCGCCCGCTTCGGGTCGTCGACCTCGCGGTCGGCGTCGTCGTCGAACGGGGCGCCGTTGTACAGCTCCGAGAACCAGTAGTACGCCGCGGCAGCGGTCGTGCGGCCGGCCGCGACGGCAAGCCCGAAGACGTTGGGCACCACCGAGCGCCGCGGCAGGTGGTTCGTGGTGACGCCGTGCTCCGCGCAGCCCACGCCCGCGTGGATGGCCTCGTAGCACGGCCGCGACAAGGTGGGCAGCTCCGCGAGCGCGGTCATCCGGCTGGCGCGCCGCACGGCGACCGTGTGCTCGAGGTAGCCCATCTGGGTCCGCGCCGTGTCGTCGCGCAGACCGTCGCACAGCACCAGGACCAGCTTGCCCATACCGCCATGGAACAGCGTCCGCGTGTCACCCCGGGCCCGGGTACGTGACGACGGCCGGTCGGGGCGGTGAACCGCACGAGAACAGGGCCACGGGCGTCCGGGGGGTGGGCCGGGCGTTTCGCCGTCAGGGCCACGGGTAGCCCGGAAAACCCGGCACGCAGCGGGAAGGACGCCGCCGTGAAATTCGACCAGTTCGTCAAGGAGGTCCCGACGCGCGCCGGGCTGGACTCCACCGATCACGCGGAGAAGGCCGCCCGGGCGACGTTGTCGGTCCTGGGGGAGCGCCTGGCGGGTGGAGAGCCGGGGGATCTCGCCTCGCAGCTTCCGGCCGGCTACGCCGAGCTGCTGCGCTAGCCGGCGCGCGCGAGGGGCCGGTGGACCCCTTCGGATTCGGCGGGCCCCGGCTCGAGGACGGGTCGCCACCGTGGCCCGCGACGGAAATCATCTCCGGCGTCTGGCAGTCCGGCTATCCCGAGCCCGGTGAGCACTGGGACGCCGTCATCGACCTCGACGGCGCCGCCCCCCCGCTGGACGGCGTGGCCTTCTACGTGCACTGGCCGATCGACGACGGCCCGCCGCCGGACCGGGCGGTGCTCACGGCGCTGGCCGATCTGGTTGACGACCTGCGGCGGGCGGACAAGAAGGTGCTCATCCACTGCGCCGCCGGGATCAACCGCTCGGCGCTGCTGGCCGCCGCCACGCTGATGCGCTCAGGCATCCCCGCCGGGGAGGCGATCGCCACCGTCCGGAAGCGCCGGCCCGGGTCGCTCAACAACCCCGAGTTCGTCCGGCGGCTGAACGAGGGGCTGTAGCGCCCGCGGGCCCGGTGCGCTTCGTTCCCTCCCCCGGTCGGGATCATTCAAGTACATCGTGGTCACGACCTGCGTGGTGGTGGTCGGGAGTTCGCCGCGCTGTTCTCGACCTGCCTTCTCTGTCAGGTGAAGACGAAGAGCGGGGGGAGAACGGCGACGACGGTCGCTGCCCAGAGCGCGAAGACGGGGAGGTAGGAGGTCTGCCATCGCTCGAGGCGGTGGAAGGCGATCCGTCCCGTGAGAAACCGCATCGAAAGCCAGGCGGTCCCGGCCAGGTTCACCAGCAGGACGAGGTTGAGGCCGAGCGCTGCCACGCGGTTCGGGGTGAAGCCGAGATCGCCGATCCGGGCAACCATCGCGCCGAGCACCATCACGTCGAGCACGAGGGCGCTCGCGACAGCAAGCAGTTGGACGCGGTCCATCAGCCCGGCCGGTCGGGACGGCTCCCGGGCGGACATCGCGTAGAGGACGAGCCCCAGCACGACCACCATGAGGGCGTCGAAGACGCCGAGCAGCTCGCGGTCGAACGCGCCGGCGACCCCGGACACGGCGTAGGTGGACGCAGCGACGGTCAGCATCGCGGCGAAAAGCGGGGTGAAGAGCATGGTGAGCACCGGCGCCATGTTCTCCACCACATGCTGCTTGGACTCCACGAGCCACCCCGCCACGATCACGGCACCGGCCGCGCCCGACGGCAGCACCCACTCGACGACCCCTTCGGCGAGGTCGGTCCCGATCGGCTCGAGGATCAGCACGGTGAGCAGGAGCAGCACGCCGCCACCCAGCGCGATGAGCACGTAGTAGATGACCCACTCGCCGGTGAAGCGGACGAAGTCCAGTCACCGCAACGGCCTGACCCACCTCAGTGGGGAAGACCCCGATTGCAGGGTGCCGGACGGGGTCGGGTGACCACGCGCCTGCGAGGATTCCACGGACCCGAGGGCGGGCGCCCCGGAGGGTACCGAGGAGCAGGTCGATGAGGGCGACACAGGCACTGCGAGGCGCGCGGATGGGACTGCTGGCGCTCGCGGCCGGGGCTCTGTCGCTGGCGGCGCTCCTTGGTCTCCTCGTGCTGGCGACCCGGGCCGCCGATCGCCCGGGCGGGCTGTTGCTGTCCCTGGTGGGAGCCGCGGCCGTGCTCGCGGTGATGGGGGCCGCCGCGGCCGCCGCGGCCCGGCGCATTCCCCCCCGGACGGTGCTGGAGCTCGACCTGCGCGAGCCCCTGCGCGACGACCCCCTCGCCGCGGCCATGGCCCGGCGCCCGAGCCTGCGCGACGTGGTGGAGACCCTGGCGCGCGCCGGCGCCGACAAGCGGGTGGCGGGGCTGGTCGCCCGCATCGGCACGCCCGCCACCGGTGTGGCCGACGTCCAGGAGCTCCGCGGCGCGGTCGCCGCCTTCCGGGCGACCGGCAAGTTCGCCCTGGCGCACGCCGACACGTTCGGTGAATTCGCCCCCGCCAACACCGCCTACCACCTGGCGTGCGCGTTCTCCGAGATCAGCGTGCAGCCGTCCGGCGACGTCGGGCTGACCGGGGTGGCCGCGGAGGTCGGCTTCCTGCGCGGCGCGCTGGACAAGCTGGGCGTGCAGCCCCGGCTCGACCACCGCCACGAGTACAAGAACGCAAAGAACGTGCTCACCGAGACGGGCTTCACGCCGGCACACCGGGAGGCCACCCGCCGCGTCGTCGACTCACTCTTCACCCAGCTCGTCGACGCCGTCGCCGAGGGCAGGGGCCTGCCGGCCTCCACGGTCCGCGGGCTGGTCGACCGAGCCCCCCTGTTCGGCGCGGAGGCGGTGGAGGCCGGCCTGGTGGACCGCCTCGCCTACCGCGACGAGGTGGTCGACCGCGCCGAGGACATGGCCGGCCAGGGCGCCCGGCTCTTGTCCCTGGCCGACTACCGCAGGCGCAGCCACCGGGAGCGCGGCCGGGCGAGCACCGTCGCCGTCGTGCACGGCTCCGGCGCGGTCGTGCGCGGCAGGGGGCGCCCCGGCCCGCTGCCGCTGCGGGCGATGGGCTCGGACGCGGTCACCTCCGCGTTGCGCCGCGCCGCTGCCGACCGGGGCGTGAAGGCCATCCTGTTCCGTGTCGACAGCCCCGGCGGCTCCTACGTCGCATCCGACGCCATCTGGCACGCGACCGTCCGGGCCCGTGAGGCGGGCACGCCGGTGGTGGTGTCGATGGGCAACGTCGCGGGCTCGGGTGGCTACTTCGTGGCCATGGCCGCCGACCGCATCGTCGCGCACCCGGCGACGCTCACCGGGTCCATCGGCGTCGTCGGGGGGAAGCCCGTGCTGGCGGGGCTGAAGGACAAGCTCGGCATCGCCACCGGGCAGGTGCATGCCGGGGATCACGCCCTGCTCGGGTCGGTGTCGCGCGATTTCACCGACGGGGAGTGGCGACGCCTGCAACGGTGGCTGGACCGCGTGTACGACGACTTCACCGCCAAGGTCGCCCAGGGCCGCGGGCTGCCGATCGAGCGGGTGCGCGAGGTCGCCAGGGGCCGCATCTGGACGGGTGCCGACGCGCACGGGCACGGTCTCGTCGACGAGCTGGGCGGCTATGCGTCCGCGCTGCGGGCGGTTCGCGAGGTGGCCGGGCTGCCCGCCGACGCGCGGCTGCGGCTCAAGCCGTTCCCCCGCCGCCGCTCCCTGCTGGCGCGGGCGCTGGGCCGCGGCCGTGGAGACGACGACGGCGCGGGACCGGGTGCGGCCGCGTCGCTGTGGGCGTCCGCCCTGGCCCCGCCCGTCCCCGGCGGGGAGCAGGTGCTGCGCATGCCCCGGGCGCCGACGATCCGGTGACGGCGCCGTCGGCGTGGGTCGTCCGGTTCGCGCCGTGGGTACCGGAGGGCGGGACGGTCCTGGACGTCGCCTGCGGCGCGGGACGGCACACCCGCCTGTTCCTGGAGCGTGGCCACCCGGTCGTGGCAGTCGACCGGGACATCTCCGGCCTGGCCGACCTCGCCGGCGACCCGCGGCTGCGGCTCGTGGAGTCGGACCTGGAGGACGGTGGTCCCCTCCCCTTCGCGGGTCGTCGCTTCGACGGGATCGTCGTCGTGAACTACCTGCATCGGTCGCTGCTGTCCATCCTCGCGACGGCCGTGGCGCCCGCCGGGGCCCTGATCTACGAGACGTTCGCCCGTGGTCAGGAGCGCCTGGGGCGGCCGACGAACCCGGA
>JAHWKQ010000016.1:0-1380 GCA_019347785.1 Actinomycetota bacterium | reverse complement strand
TCTACGAGACGTTCGCCCGTGGTCAGGAGCGCCTGGGGCGGCCGACGAACCCGGATTTCCTGCTGCGGCCAGGTGAGCTGCTCGACGCCGCGCGGGGCCGCCTGCGCGTCGTGGCCTACGAGGACCTGACCGTCGACCGGCCCCCTCCGGTCAGAGTGCAGCGGATCTGCGCGGTCGCCGACCGACGCTGACGTCCGGCCCGCGTCATGGGCGGGTCGCCTCCCGCGAGCGCGTCCGTGTAGCGCCGCCCGAGGGCCGGGTAGGCCTGGGGTGTCCGGCCGGGCCACCGGCCGGGCCGGCCGCGACGGCGCAGGAGCAGCGGTGACCGAGGTGGAGCTGACCGAGCGGGAGCAGCGCGTGCTGGAGGCCGTGACGGCCCTGGAGGCCGAGCGCCACGCCGGCTGGTTGAGTCAGGTCGCCGACCGCGCGGGCCAGACCGAGGAGGAGACGCGCCGGGTCCTGTCGCGGCTGCTGGGCGAGCTCGACCTGGTCCAGGAGGTGCGCGAGCCACGGGAGGACGAGCCGGACCTGGGCCCTCGCTACCGCCCGAAGACGCGACCGTAGGCACGCTCACACATCCGGCAGGGTGGGCTCGCGCCGGGGGGCGTACACCAACCCGTCGCCCTCGCGGACGACCGAGTCGGTGAGCTCGTGGGGGTCCAGCCGGCCGTCGTGGCGCAGGTGCGCCACCTGCGCGTCGTGCAGCAGCACGGCCGCGTCGGCCAGCAGGCGGCGATGGCAGCGCCACCACACGCTCTCGGCGCACAGCACCGCCGTCGGTCGCCGGGCGGCCTCGGTGAGTACCCGGGCCAGCCCCGCCCGGAATGCGTGTGTGCGCATGTGGTCGGCGTAGCCGCGGAAGCCGGCGTTGCGCAGGCCTGTGTTGGGCGAATCCCCGGCGGCCGGCCGCCGCCCGCCCAGGTCCTCCTCCCAGCGGTAGTCAACGCCCGCCTCGGGCAGCCACACGGCCATCTGTTCGCGCCGAAAATGCGGATGGCGCCGGCTGCCGGGGAAGCGCCGCACGTCCACGACCAGCCGCACGCCGGCCTCCCGCAGTAGGTCGGCCAGCTGCGGCGCCTCCAGCGTGCCGTGCCCGACGGTCAGCAGACGCGGCTCAACCGTTGACGGTGCTCATGTCCGGATAGCGGTCGCCGGCGGCGGCGCCCACGGGCATCGCGTCGTCCAGGCGGCCCAGGTCGTCGTCGGTCAGCCCGACGTCGGCGGCCGCGACGTTCTGCTCCAGGTAGCGGCGGTGCTTGTGCCGGGGATCGCCACGATGTCGTCGCCACGGTGCAGCACCCAGGCGATCGCCAGCTGGGCGGGCGTGATCCCCTTGGCCTCGGCGAGCCGGCGGACCTGTTCCACCAGCTCGAGGTTGCG
>JAHWKQ010000163.1 GCA_019347785.1 Actinomycetota bacterium | reverse complement strand
GCCTCGACCAGCGCCTCGCCGAAGCCCACCCCCTCCTCGGTCATCCTGGTGAGTATGTAGTTGGTCGTGCCGTTGAGGATGCCCAGTACCCTGCGCACGCGGTCGCCGGCCAGCGACTCGCGCAGCGGCTTGATGATGGGGATGCCCCCGGCCACCGCCGCCTCATACTCCAGGCGACCCCCCTTGGCGTCGGCCAGCCCCAGCAGCTCCGGGCCCAGGGTGGAGACGAGCTCCTTGTTCGCGGTGACGACGCTCTTGCCCGCGGACAGCGCGGCGGCGATGAGCCCCCGCGCCGGCTCGATGCCGCCCATCACCTCGACGACGATGTCGACGTCGGGGTCCTCGACGACCTCGCGCGGGTCGGTGGTCAGACGGGGCACCTCGACGTCGCGGTCGCGCGAGCCCGTGCGCACCGCGACCGGTCCCAGCCGCAGGCGTGCGCCCAGCCGCCCGGCGATGCGGTCGGAGTGTCCGGTCAGGATGCGCACGACGCCGGAGCCGACGATCCCGCAGCCCAGCAGCCCCACCGTGAGACCGGCCTCGCTCATCACCCGAGTGTAGGCACCCCCCACCCCGTCGACTGAAGCCTCGCGTCGGGATACCGACGTCAGTCTTCAGTCGACGGCGGGGCCGGGGGCGCCGGCGACCTCCGCGGGCAGCGACACGTCGTGGGCGAGCACGTCGTCGACCGTCTCGCGGCGCACCAGCACGTCGCTGCGGCCGCCGCCGACCAGCACCATCGCGGGGCGCGGGAGGCGGTTGTAGTTGCTGGCCATGACGTGCCCGTAGGCGCCGGTCGCGGCCACCGCGAGCAGCGTGCCCTCGGCGACGCCGTCGGGCAGCCGGGCCTCGGGCGCCAGGACGTCGCCGGACTCGCAGTGCTTGCCGACGACCGCCGCCCTGCCGGCCCCGCCCCCGGAGCCGGCGGCGGGGCCGGCGGCGGCGACCTCGTAGCTGGCGCCGTACAGGGCGGGGCGCACGTTGTCGCTCATGCCGCCGTCGACGCTGACCCACCTCCGCCCGCCGGGGACGTCCTTGACCGTGCCCACCGTGTACAGGGTGATGCCGGCGGGCCCGACGATGGAGCGCCCCGGCTCGACGGCCAGCCTGGGCTCGGGCAGGCCCCGGGCCGACGCCCCGACACGCAGGGCCTGGACCAGGCGCGCCCCGTAGTCGGCGACGACCGGCGCCCGGTCCCCGCGGCGGTAGGCGATGCCCAGCCCGCCACCGAGGTTGAGCTCCTCCAGGACGACACCGTGGGCGTCGCGCACGTCCGCGAGGAAGCCGGTCAACACCGCCGCGGCGTCCTCGAAGGCCCCCGGGCCCAGGATCTGGCTGCCGACATGGCAGTGGGCGCCGCGCAGGCGCACGTGCGGGCACCGCCCCGCGCGCGCCACGGCCTCGCCCGCCAGCCCGGCGGACAGGGTGAAGCCGAACTTGGTGTCGTCGTGGCCGGTGCGCACGAACGCGTGGGTGCCCGCACGCACGCCGGGCGTGACCCGCACCAGGACGTCGAACACGTGCCCGAGCCGGCGGCCCACGCGCTCGAGGCGGTCCAGCTCGGCGAAGCTGTCCACGACGACGCGGCCGACGCCCAGGCGGCCGGCCGCGGCCAGCTCGTCGACGGACTTGTTGTTGCCGTGGAACACGACCCGGCCCATCGGCACCCCCGCGCGGTGCGCGGTCACCAGCTCGCCCTCGCTGGCGACATCGACCCCCAGCCCCTCGGCCGCGGCGACCTGCAGGACGCCGACGACGCACAGCGCCTTGGCCGCGTACGCCACGTCCACGTCGGCGCCGAGCGCCGCGCGGTACTCGCGCATCCGCCCGGCGAGCTCGGCGTGGTCGAGGACGTACAAGGGGGTGCCGTGGCGGCGTGCCAGCTCGACCACGTCCACGCCGCCGACGGCCACCAGGCGGGGCCCGTCGAACACGGCCGTTCGCGGGAACGGGGCCGTGCCGGCCCGCGCCGGCCCGCCCGAGTCCTGCGCGGCCCTCACAGCTCGGAGTCGATGGAGCCGGCCAGCTTCTCCCTGACCCGCTGCACCGGCCCCCGCCGGGCCCATCGCCCGGGGTCCACGGGCTCGCTCAGCGCGAGGTCCTCGGCGAAGTGTCGGTCCAGCGTGGCCACGACCGCGGGGTCGAACACGACGACGTTGGCCTCCTCGTTCAGCCGCAGCGACCGCTGGTCGAAGTTGGCCGAGCCGACGCACGCGACGGTGCCGTCCGCCGTGACGACCTTGGCGTGCAGCATCGTCGGCTGGTAGCGCCACACGCGCACGCCGGCCTCCAGCAGCTCGGCGTAGTCGGCCTCACCGGCGACCTGCACGACCCGCTTGTCGATGTGCGGCCCCGGGACGAGCACGTCGACGTCGACGCCGCGGCGGGCGGCCGCGCACAGCATCCCTCGGAAGTGCTCGTCGGGCACGAAGTAGGCGGTGGTCACCCGCACGGCCCGCTCGGCCATGCCGATGAGGGCGTGCAGGACGGTGCACAGCTCGGTCCAGCCCTGCTGGGAGGGGCACACGACCGTCTGCACGGTGGCCTCGCCGGCCCGTCCCTGCTCCGGGAAGCGGTCGCGCCCGTCGAAGGCCGGCCGCCCGGTCTCGGCCCAGTTGCCCACGAACGCCGCGCGCAGCCCGTCCACGGCTGGCCCGCGCACGCGCAGGTGGGTGTCGCGCCAGTGCGACGGGTCCTGCGCGTCGCCCTCCCACTCGCGGGCGATGCCCACGCCCCCGACGAAGGCGACCTGCTCGTCGACGACGAGGACCTTGCGGTGGGTGCGGTGGTCGGCGTCGCGCAGCCTCCAGGCGCCGGGCGGGCGGAACCACTCCATCTGGCAGCCGGCGGCCTTCATGCGCTCGCCCAGCTCGTCGCTCATGGCGTGGGCGCCGACGGCGTCGAGCAGGATGCGCACGCGCAGGCCGGCGCGGGCCCGCTCGGACAGGGCGTCGGCGAAGTGCCGGGCGACGTCGCCGGTCCAGTAGACGTAGGTCATGATGTCGACCGTGCTCCGCGCGGACCGGATCGCGTCGAGCATGGCCGGGAAGATCTCGTCGCCGTTGCGCAGCACGTCGACCCGGTTGCCCTCGGTGGCCGGGACGCCGACGAGCCCCTCCAGTCCCCGGCGCCAGCGCCTGACGCCCGCGGTGCCGTCGCCGGGCACGGTCACATCCGCTCGGGGGCGTGCACGCCCAGCAGCCCCAGCGCGTTGGCCAGGGCCTGCCGCGCCGCCACGCACAGCCAGTAGCGGGCACGGGTCAGCTCGGCGTCGTCGCCGACGACCTGGCACTCCGTGTAGAACTTGTGGAATGCCTCCGCCAGCTCCTCGGCGTAGCGAGCGACGCGGTGGGGCGCGCGCACCTCGGCGGCGAAGGCCACCGTCTCCGGGTAGGCGCCGATGCGCCGCACCAGCTCCAGCTCGGCGTCGTGGACCAGCAGGTGCAGGGGGGCGTCGTCCACGTCGCCCGGCCGCACGCCGCGCTCGGACGCGGTGCGCATGATGCCGGCGATGCGGGCGCTGGAGTACTGCACGTAGTAGACGGGGTTGTCCCGGTCGGCGCGGACCACCTCGGCGATGTCGAAGTCGATCGTCGCGTCGGCGGAGAAGCGCAGCAAGGTGTAGCGGGCGGCGTCGGGCCCCACCTCGTCGAGGAGCTCGTCGAAGGTGACGATGTCCCCGGTGCGCTTGCTCATCCGCACGGGGACGCCGGCGCGGTACAGGTTGACGAACTGGTGCAGGACGACCTCGACGCGGTCGTCGGGCAGGCCCTCGGCCGCCGCGATCGCGTGCAGGCGGGTGACATAGCCGTGGTGGTCGGCGCCGAGCACGTAGATGCATCGGTCGAAGCCCCGGGCCACCTTGGAGGCGAGGTAGGCGCAGTCAGCGGCGAAGTAGGTCGGCCGTCCGTCGGCGCGCAGCAGGACCCGGTCCTTGTCGTCGCCGAAGGCCGTGGTGCGCAGCCAGGTGGCCCCGGCGGCATCGTAGGCGTGGCCCGCCTCGCGCAGCCGCCCGACGACGCGCTCGATCGCCCCCGACGCGTGCAGCGCCCGCTCTCCGAAGTAGGAGTCGAACACCACCCCGAAGGCGGCCAGCGTGGACTTGATCCGCTCGAGCATCCGCCCGTAGGCGGCCTCGGTGATGTCGCCGGCCAGCTCCTCCTCGGTCAGCTCGGCGGCCAGGTGCGCGACGTACGCCCCGTGGTAGCCGTCCTCGGGCGGCTCCTCGCCCCGGGCGGCGGCGGCCACGCTGGCGCCGAAGCGCTCCATCTGGTTGCCGGCGTCGTTGAAGTAGTACTCGCGCTCGACCTCCCAGCCGGTCGCGTCGAGCAGCCCGGCGATCGCGTCGCCCAGAGCCGCCTGACGGCCGTGGCCCACGTGCAGCGGGCCGGTCGGGTTGGCCGACACGAACTCCACCTGGGCGCGCCGCCCCCGCCCCGCGTCACCGCGCCCGTAGGCCTCGCCGAGGGTCACGGCGTCGCGGATGGTCTCCTCGAACGCGCTGTGGGCCAGCCGGAAGTTGATGAACCCCGGCCCCGCCACCTGCACCTCCTCGACGCCGGGCGCGCCGCCGATGCGCCCGACGATGGCGGCCGCGAGCTCGCGCGGCGGCCGCCCCGCCGGGCGGGCCAGCTTCAGGGCCACGTTCGTCGACCAGTCCCCGTGCTGGCGCTGGCGGGGTCGCTCGAACGCCGGCTCGGCGTCGGGCAGGCCCTCCGCGACGAGGGCCGCGCGCACCAGCCCGGCGAGCCCGGCGGGGCCGCTCACGGCCGCGCCCGGCACGGCTGCCGCGTCCTGCTCCGTGCCCGTCATGTCCTCCGTGCGGTCGTCAGTGCGCGTGTGCGGCCGCACCGTGCGCTGGGAATGCTACCGGGCCGCCCCGCCGGCCGGGGGCCGGCGGATGCTACACTCCCGAGCCTGCCGCAGCCGCCGCGCGCGGCCTCCCCGCCCGCGTAGCTCAGGGGAGAGAGCGTCTGCCTCCGGAGCAGAAGGCCGCAGGTTCGAATCCTGCCGCGGGCAC
>JAHWKQ010000162.1 GCA_019347785.1 Actinomycetota bacterium | reverse complement strand
CACGGCCGCTCGCAGCGCGGCCAGTCGCTCCGGCGTGTGCCGCCGGAAGGCGTCGACCAGCTCGGCGACGACGGCGTCGCCCACCTCGTGCCGAAGCGCGTCGAGTACCGCCGTGTCGACCAGGGGCCGTGGCGGCTCGCCCGCGCCATCGCCCGCCGCGGCGCCCGGCCCGCCGGTGGCCCAGCGCGCGAGGACGACGTCGAGCTCCGACGCGCGCAGGGGCTTGGTGAGGTAGTCGTCCATGCCGGCCGCCCGGCACCGCTCGCGGTCGTTCTCCAGCGCGTTGGCCGTCATCGCGACGATGGGCGTCCGCGCCCCCGGCTCCTGCCCTCGTCGGATGCGCCGCGTCGCCTCGAAGCCGTCCATGCCCGGCATCCGGCAGTCCATGAGCACGAGCCCGTACCGGCCCCGCCCCGTCGCCTGCACGGCGGCCCGTCCATCGGCCACGACGTCCACCCGGTGACCGCGCCTCTCCAGCAGCCGCGCCGCCAGCGTCCGGCTGACCGGGTCGTCCTCGGCGACGAGCACCCGGGCCGCGTTCCCGGGTTCCCGTGTCTGGGCGGCGGGATCCGCCGGCGCGGTGGCCGGGGCGGCCCCCGGCCGGCTCGGTGTCCGCTCGCCCGGGTCGCCGTCGGCCGCCGCGAAGGGCAGGACGCACCAGAAGGTGCTGCCCCGCCCCGGCGCGCTCTCGGCGCCGATCTCGCCGCCCATCAACTCGACCAGGTCCCTGCAGATCGCCAGCCCGAGGCCGACGCCGCCGAACCTGCGAGTGCTCGACTGGTCGGCCTGGGCGAAGGGCTCGAACAGCCCCGGGATCTGTGCCGGGTCCATGCCGACGCCGGTGTCGCCGACCTCCAGGCGCGCCACGATACGCCGGCTGTCGGCTTCGAGGCAGTCCAGGCGGACCGTCACGCCCCCGGCCTCGGTGAACTTGACGGCGTTGCCCACCAGGTTGAACAGTAGTTGGCGCAGGCGCGTCTCGTCGCCACGCACACGCGCGGGCATCGTCTCGGCGACGTGGCAGTCGAACGCCAGACCCTGACGCCGGGCCCGTCCGGCGAGGAGGCCGCACACGTCGTCGACGACCCCTCGCAGGTCCACGTCGTCGATGTCCAGCCTGAGCGTGCCGGTCTCGATCCTGGACAGGTCCAGGATGTCGTCGATCAGCGCCAGCAGCGTCTCCCCCGAGCTGTGGGCCATGCGCGCGTAGTCCCGCTGCTCGTCGGTCAGGGTGCTGTCCAGCAGCAGCTCGGTCATCCCGATGACGCCGTTCAAGGGCACGCGGAGCTCGTGGCTCACCCGCGTGAGCAGCGCCGACTTCGCCAGGGACTCGGCCTCGGCCCGCTCGATCGCCTTGCGCTCGGTGACGTCCTGGGTCGTGCCGACCACGCGGCTCGGGGCCCGCTCATCGTCGACCGCCTCCCAGTTGGTCGACAGCCACCGCACCGCACCGTCCGCGCCGATGACGCGGTGCTCCAGCGAGCCTGCGCCTCCGCCCTGCCTCGCCTGCTCGGCGAACCGCTCGATGCGGCCCCGATCGTCGGGATGCACCATCCCCAGGTAGGCCTCCAGGGTCCCCGGCCAATTCCCCGGCTCCAGCCCGTGGATGCGACACAGCTCGTCCGACCAGCGGACCTGCCCCGATGCCGCCTCCACGCTCCAGGAGCCGAGCTTGGCCTTGGACAGGGCACGCTCGAGCTCGGCCTGCTGGCGCCGCACGAGCTGCTCCGCCTGCCTGCGCTCGCTGATGTCGCGCATGATCCCGGTGAAGCCGCTGTGACCGTTCGTCCGCCACCTCGTCAGCGACAGTTCGACGGGGAACTCGCCCCCGTCGCTGCGGAGCCCGGCGAGCTCGACGCGACGACCGAGCAGGTGGGGGTCGCCACCGTCGGCGAGCCGCCGCACGCCCCACTCGTGGGCCGCGTGGAAGCGCTCGGGCATCAGCACGGTCAGCGGGGCGCCCAGCGCCTCCTCGGACGAGCGGCCGAACGCCCGCTCCGCCGCCGGGTTCAGGTATGTGATCGTCCCGTCCTCGTCGGCGGACACGATCAGCTCCTGCGCGGACTCGGCCAGGGCCCGGTAGCGCTCCTCGCTGCCCCTCAGGACCCGCTCGGCGTGGCGGCGCCGGACGTCGGACCGGTCCAGCGAGCGGGCCAGTGACCAGCTCACCGCCACCATCGCGGCCGTGACCGCGAGGGTGAACAGCCACACGCCCTGACGGGTCCGGTACAGCCCGGCGTCCTGCCCCGCCAGCCGCAGGACGGCCAGGACCAGCGGCGTCGCCACGGCCACCGGCAGCAGGCCCCGGATCGCGCTGCCCGCGGCGCCGCCGCTGAGCACGAGCGGCATCACCCCCGTGTCCGGGCGGGCGCACATGACGCCCGCCGACAGCATCAGGAAGGCCACCGCCGTGGGCAGGGCCATCTGGGTGAAGGCGCCCTCGAAGAACAGGGCCGTGACACCGTGGGCTCTCGCACCCAGGACCATCAGCGACAGCAGCGTGAGGAAGCCCGCCCCGATGCGCGCCAGGCGGGAGGGCCGCGGCCCCGGCAGCCGGACCGCCACCGCCGTCGCCCCGGCCACGAGCAGCCCGAGCGCGCTGTTCGGCGCCATCCGGCCGGGGTGGGAGGTGCCCACCGTGCCCGCCGGCTCCCGGAACAACAGCTCGTCGACACCCAGGCTGAGGCCGGCGGCGTACTCGAGCAGGGTGAGCCCGCCGAGCGCGCAGGCGGCGACCGCGCACGCGGTGCCCACGCGCCGCGCTCGCGCGGACGCGCCCGGGCTCGTCGCCGTCCACAGGCCCGCCGCGGCCAGCATGACCCCGGCCGCGGCGTTCGCCTTCATCGTGACCTGGCCGGGCACGAGGCTGGCCAGCACCTCGACCCCGAGCACCCAGCCGGCCAGCGCCAGCGCCGCCACCGCGCCGGCCCCGACCGCCGCCACCGGCGCCAGGCGGGTGGCGCGGGCGGCGAGGGAGTCGTCGGTGGTGGGCCGCTCGGAGGCTGACCGCTGCATGGTCGGGCTATCGGCACTCCGGGACCCGACTGAAGCGGTCGCGGCGCGTCCGGATGGGGGGCGCCCGCCGCCGATGCGCGAAACGGTGTCAAGTCCGTGCCCGGACCGGCCGATGCCAGGGCGATGCGCGACCGACCGCCTCCCCGCCCCCGCCGCGCGACCTCCGTGCTCGGCCGGGTCGCGATCGTCGTCGGCCTCGCGGTGTTCTTCTACGCGCTGATGGCGATCGGCGGTGGCCTGTTGGCCGGACCCGCCTTCCTGCTCGTGTACGAGATCGCCGATCTGCGGCGCCGCCTGGGGGCCGCGTCCGACGCGAACACGGCCCTGCGGCGCCACAACGACGCGCTGTCGCGGCGGGTGCGGGAGATGCGTGCCCGGGTCAACGCGACGGAGGCGGCCTCCGCGGTGGAGCGCCGCCTGGTCGCGCTCGCCTCGCGGGACCTGCACCGTCTCCTGTCGCAGGTGACCGAGCACCTCACCCGGGTCCTGGCGGCCACCGAGGACGACGCGCCCCGTGCTGGCCGTCGCGAGCTCGAGTCGGCCCTTCAGGCGGCCGGACGGCTGTTCGAGAACTTCCGCGAGCTGCCCTTGACCGACGGCCCCGGTCCGTACCCGGGGCCGCTGCGCCGGACGGGGGCGCCCGACGGCGGTGACCCGGCGGCCGAGGTCGGCGACACCCCCCGGCCCGCAACCACCCGGCCCGCGGTGCACCCCCGCGACCGGGTGCTGGTCGTGGAGGATGACCCGGTCGTCGCGAGGCTGCTCACCGTGGTCCTGGACGGCGGAGGGTTCGCCGTCGAGCACGTGACCGATGGCTGGGACGCGCTGCACAGCATGGAGGCGGTCCGCCCCGCCGCGGTGCTGCTCGACCTCGGTCTTCCCCACCTGGACGGCCTGAGCGTGCTGCGAAGCGTGCGGGCGAGGCCGGACCTCGCCGACCTGCCGGTGGTCGTGGTCACCGTTCGGTCCCCCGAGGCCGGCGGCGCGCTCGTGCTCGAGGCGGGCGCGAGCGACTACCTGGTCAAGCCGGTCGATCCCGACGAGCTGCTCACGGTCGTCCGGGCGGCCCTGCGCAAGGCCGGCGACGGGCCCGCGGTGCCGTCCGCGCCCCGGCGCTCCGTCGCCGCGGCCTCGGGGCGCGGGCGCTAGACAGGCCACCGGCGGGAGCCTCCTCGGTCGTCTACCGTGGTGGTCGCAGGCCCGGGTGCGCGAGCCGGGACCGCGGGCGACGAGGAGGTCGTCGTGGACCCTGCCCAACCCGGCGAGGAGGTGCGGCGCGCCGCCGAGGACTGGCGACGCCGCTACCGGGAGGCGACCGGAGCGGCCGGCGACGGGCGGGCGCCGCGCACCACCCTGTCGGACGTCGAGGTGCCGCCGCTGGTGGGGCCGCACAACTACACGGTGGACGTCGGGCGTGTCGGCTTCCCCGGCAGCTATCCGTTCACGCGCGGCGTGTACGCGTCGATGTACCGCGGGAAGCCGTGGACGATCCGGCAGTTCGCCGGGTTCGGCAGCGTGGAGCAGACAAACCGGCGCTACCACGAGCTGCTGGCGGCCGGGCAGCACGGGCTGTCGGTGGCGTTTGACATGCCCACCCTGATGGGACGCGACTCCGACGAGCCCGAGAGCGACGGCGAGGTCGGCCACTGCGGCGTGGCCGTCGACACCCTGGCCGACATGGAGCGGCTGTTCGACGGCATCGCGCTGGCCGACATCACCACGTCGATGACGATCAACGGGCCGGCGGTCGTGCTGTTCGCCATGTACTGCGTGGTCGCCGAGCGTCAGGGCGCCGACATCGGGGACCTGGCGGGGACCCTGCAGACCGACATCCACAAGGAGTACATCGCGCAGAAGGAGTGGCTGTTCCCCCCGCGGCCCCACCTGCGGCTCATCGGCGACCTCATGGAGTTCACCACGGCCCGGGTGCCGCGCTACCACCCCCTGTCGGTGTCCGGCTACCACATCCGCGAGGCCGGCGCGACGGCCGCCCAGGAGCTGGCGTTCA
>JAHWKQ010000015.1 GCA_019347785.1 Actinomycetota bacterium | reverse complement strand
CCCGCCGTAGGTGGCCCCGTAGCCGTGCCCGCCGATGGTGCGGTACACCGGGCACGCCATCTGGCAGGCGCCGCACCGGATGCACGCCAGGACCTCCTCGTAGCGACCGCCGAGCAGCCCGCTGCGGCCGTTGTCGAGGATCACCAGGTGCAGCTGCTCGGGGCCGTCGCGCTCCCCGGGCCGGCGGGGGCCGGTGACCATCGTCTGGTACACCGACAGCTTCTGCTTCGTGCCCGCGTAGCACAGCAGCGGCAGCAGGACGGCCAGGTCCGTCAGGCGGGGGATCACCTTCTCCAGCGGCATCACGGCGACGTGAACCCGTGGCTGGGAGGTGACCATGCGGGCGTTGCCCTCGTTGGTGACCAGCGCCAGGGTGCCGGTGTCGGCGGCCGCGAAGTTGACGCCGCTGATGCCCATGTCGGCGTGGTGGAAGTCCTCCCGCAACCGCTCGCGCGCCAGGGCCGTGAGCCGCTCGGCGTCGGACGGCAGCGACTCGCCTGTCAGCGTCTCAAACAGCTCGTGCACGTCGGCACGCGACTTGTGTGCGATGGGGGCGATGATGTGGCTGGGACGCTCGTCGGCCAGCTGCGCGATGTACTCGCCCAGGTCGGTCTCCACGACCTCGATGCCGTGGCCCTCCAGCCGGGCGTTGAGGTGGATCTCCTCGGTCGCCATCGACTTGGACTTGACGGCCAGCCTCACGTCGTTGTCCAGGGCGATCCGCTCCACGATGGCGGTGGCCTGCGCCGGGGTCGCGGCGCGGTGCACGACGCCGCCGTTGGCCTCGACCCGCACGGTCAGCGACCGCAGGTGCCCCTCCAGGTCGGCCAGGGTCTCGCGGCGGATCGCGGCGCCGCGCTCACGCAGCTCGGCCACGCGCGGGGACCAGCCGGGGCCGTTCCACTCCCGGTTCAGCTCGACGAACCGCTCCGTCGCCTCGGCGGTCCCCGGTGCGTCCAGCGCCTCCTCGGCGCGCCGGCGCAGGTCGACGTGGCGCCGGGGCGGCGTCGGGGCCGCCCAGTCGGGGCGGGACGGGTCGATCCGCTCGCGGCCGCGCAGCGCCCGCGAGCCCCCGTCGCCGGGCGCGCGGGCGATGGGCAAACGGGGACGCGACGCACTCACGCCGACGCCTCCGGCTGCATCGCGTCGCGCACCAGCTCGGCGATGTGACGGGTCCGCGCGCTCCCGCCGGTCGCGTCCGCCCGCGCCTGCAGGTGCAGCAGGCAGCCGGAATCGGCCGACACGAGCTCACGCGCGCCGGTGTCGGCCGCCTGGCGCAGCTTGGCGCCGCCCATGGCACCGGACACCTCGCCCAGCTTGGCCGAGAACGTCCCGCCGAAGCCGCAGCACGTGTCGGGATCGGCCATCTCCACCAGGCGCAGGCCATCGATGCGCGACAGCACCGCGCGCGGCGCCTCGGCCTCCCCGAGGCTGCGCAGCATGTGACACGAGTCGTGGTAGGTGACGGTCGTGTCGAGCCGCAACGGCAGGTCACCCCCGAAGGCGGCGACGAACTGGGTGAACTCCCAGGTGCGCTCCGCCACCGCACGGGCGCGGTCGCGCCAGGGCCCCGTCAGGATGCGCGGGTAGTGGTGGTGCACCGTCGCCACGCACGAGCCGGACGGTCCCACGACCGCCTCGTACGGCTCGAACAGGCGCACCCAGCGGCGGGCCAGCGAGCGCGCCTCGCGCGGGTAGCCAGAGTTCAGCGCCGGCTGGCCGCAGCAGGTCTGGGCGGCGGGAACGACCACCCGCACGCCGAGCCGCTCGAGCACCTCGACGGCGGCCCGGGCCGGCCCCGGCGACGCGAAGTCGGCGACGCAGGTGGCGAACAGGGCGACGCTCGTCGGTCGCCGCCCGTCCCCGCGCTGCGCCACCGGCGCCCTCCCCCGCTCACCGTGCCGGCCGGTGCCGGCCGCGGACGCACGGTAGGTGACCACCCCCGGGGGGGCAAGCCGCGGCGGGCCGGGGCCGGCACGGCAGGTGCGTCCCCGTGCGGGCTGCGAGGATGGCCTCATGCTCGACGTCGAGGCGGTGCGCGCCCGCTTCCCCGCCCTGATGGCCACCGACGGTGACGGTCGCCGCGTCGTGCACGCCGACGCCCCCGGCGGCACCCAGGTCCCCGAGGCCGTCATCACCGCGATGGCCGACTACCTGCGCACCAGCAACGCCAACCAGCACGGGCCCTTCGAGCGGTCCCGGCGCACCGATGCGCTGTGCGACAGGGTCCGCGAGCAGGCCGCGTCGTTCCTGGGCGCCGACGCCGACGGTGTCGTGTTCGGACCCAACATGACGTCGCTGACGTTCCACTTCTCCCGCGCGGCCACGGTCCGCGTCGGCGAGGGCGACGAGCTCGTCTGCACCCGGCTCGACCACGACGCCAACGTCAGCCCCTGGCTGGCCCTGGCCGGGCGCACCGGCGCCGTCGTGCGCTGGGTGCCGCTCGCGCCCGATGGGACGCTGGTCACCGCGGCCCTGGACGAGGTCGTGACGCCGCGCACCCGGCTCGTGGCCTTCCCACGAGCCTCGAACGCGTTCGGCACGCTCGTCGACCCCGCCCCGTTCGTGGCAGCCGCCCGGGCCGTGGGGGCGCTCACGTTCATGGACGCGGTCCACGCCGCCCCGCACGTGGCGCTGGAGCAGGCGCGCGACGGCGTCGACGTCCTGGTCTGCTCCCCGTACAAGTTCTTCGGCCCGCACGCCGGCGTCCTGTCGGCCGATCCGGCCCTGCTTGCCTCGCTGCGCCCCGACAAGGCCCGAGCCGCCCCCGACGCCGGCCCGGAGCGGTGGCAGACCGGCACGGCGTCCTTCGAGGCGATCGCGGGCGTGGGCGCGGCGTGCGGCTACCTGGCCGAGGTGGGCATGGCGGCGGTCCGCGAGCACGAGATCTCGCTGTCGCGCCGCTTCCTCGACGGCGTGGAGCGGCTGCCGCACGTGCGCCTGCATGGGCCCGGGGACCCCCACCGGCGGACGCCGACGTTCGCGGTCACCCTCGACAGCCGGGATCCCGCCGCGGCCGCCGGGCAGCTGGCGGCGCGGGGCGTGCAGGTGTGGTCCGGTCACTACTACGCCGTCGAGCCCATGCGGGCGCTGGGGCTGCTGCAGGGGGGCGGGGCGGTGCGCATCGGCTTCGCCCACTACCACGGCCCGGCCGACGTCGACCGGGTGCTCGAGGCGCTGGGCGAGCTCCGCCCCGCAGGGCGGGGTGTCTAGAAGGCGACCCGCGGGACCTCCGCCCCGCTGCCGCCGACCAGGAAGTCGAAGTCGGCGCCGCGGTCGGCCTGCAGGACGTGCTCGGTGTACAGGCGGGTGTAGCCCCGCTCGGTCGCGTGCGGCGGCGGCGCCCACTCCTGCCGGCGGCGGGCCAGCTCGTCGTCGCCGACCGCCATGTCCAGCGTCCGCGCCGGGATGTCCAGGCTGACGACGTCGCCGGTGCGCAACAGCGCCAGCGGCCCGCCGACGGCGGCCTCGGGGGCCGTGTGCAACACGACCGTCCCGTAGGAGGTGCCGCTCATGCGGGCGTCGGAGATGCGCACCATGTCCTCGACGCCCTCGCGCAGCAGCTTCGGGGGCAGCGCCAGGTTGCCGATCTCGGGCATCCCCGGATAGCCCTTCGGGCCGGCGTAGCGCACGACGAGGACCGTTCCGGCGTCGACGTCGAGGTCCTCGTCGTCGATGCGCTCGTTGAACTCCTCGATCGTGTCGAACACCAGCGCCCTGCCGCGGTGGCGCGCGAGGTGCTCGGACACGGCCGAGCGCTTGATGATCGCCCCGTCCGGGCACAGGTTGCCGCGCAGCACGGCCGTGCCGGCCTCCTCGCGCAGGGGCTCGGCCACCGTGCGGATGACGTCGGAGCCGTAGCGGGGGGCGTTGGCGACGTTCTCGCCGACCGTGCGGCCGGTGACGGTCGCGGCGTCGGTGTGCAGCAGCTCGCCGAGCTCCCGGATCACCGCCGGCAGCCCGCCGGCGTAGTAGAAGTCCTCCATCAGGTAGTCGCCGGACGGCATGAGGTCGACCAGCAGCGGCACGTCCTTGGCCAGGGTGTCGAAGTCGTCCAGGTCCAGCGGGATCTCCAGGCGACCGGCGATGGCCAGCAGGTGCACGATCGCGTTCGTCGACCCCCCGATGGCGGCGTTGACGCGGACGGCGTTCTCGAAGGACCGGCGCGTCACCACCCGCGACATGCGCAGGTCCTCGCGGACCATCTCGACGATGCGCTGGCCGGCCTGCTGGGCGGTCACGTAGCGACGGGCGTCGACGGCGGGAATGGCCGCCGAGCCCGGAAGCTGCAGGCC
The DNA here is from genome assembly GCA_019347785.1 of Actinomycetota bacterium. GTDB lineage: Bacteria > Actinomycetota > Nitriliruptoria > Euzebyales > Egibacteraceae > JAHWKQ01. The sequence continues at coordinate 14,658 of JAHWKQ010000015.1, read as the reverse complement.
GAGGGCCTCGATCACGCAGGCCATGGTCGACGCGGTGCCCATGGTCATGCAGTGCCCGTTGCTGCGGGACATGCACTGCTCGGCCGCGAGGAAGTCCTCCTGGCTCATGCGCCCCGCCCGCACGTCCTCGCTGAACTTCCACACGTGCGTGCCCGAGCCGATGTCGCCGCCTTTGAACTTGCCGTTCAGCATCGGGCCGCCGGTGACCATGAGGCTGGGCAGGTCCACGCTGGCCGCGCCCATGATCTGGGCCGGCGTGGTCTTGTCGCACCCCGACAGCAGCACGGTGCCGTCGACGGGGTTGGCCCGCAGGGACTCCTCGACGTCCATGCTCATCAGGTTGCGGAACAGCATGGTGGACGGCCGCATCAGCGTCTCGCCCAGCGACATCGTGGGGAACTCCAGGGGAAAGCCGCCGGCCTGCCAGACGCCGCGCTTGACCGACTCGGCCACCCGGCGCAGATGGGCGTTGCAGGGCGTCAGCTCCGACCAGCTGTTGGCGATGCCGATGACCGGCCGGCCGTCGAAGACCTCTGGGGAGAAGCCCTGGTTGCGCATCCACGAGCGGTGGGTGAAGCCATTCTTGCCGGTCATCCCGAACCAGCCGGCGCTGCGGTGCCCGTCGCCTGTCTGTGTCATCGAACCAGCCCTCCATGCCGCGCGCGTCGTTGTGAAGCTAGTGGGGCCCCCGGGGCGCGGCAACGCCCCGCGGGCGTCTCACCGGGCCGGAGCGGTGACGCCGGCCCGGCATACTGGGCAGATGCCCCCGGTCGCCGCCGGCCTCGTCGTCTTCTTCGCGTCCGCCGCCGTGCTGGTCCTGGAGATCCTGGCCGGGCGCCTGCTCGCTCCCTACGTGGGGGTCACGCTGCAGACGTACACGGGCATCATCGGCACCGTCCTGGCCGGCATCTCGCTGGGGAGCTGGTACGGCGGCAGGCTGGCGGACCGGGTCGACGCCCGCCGGCTGCTCGGTCCCATCCTCGTCACCGGCGGGATCCTGTCGCTGCTCACGGGACCGCTGGTGGCGCTGTTCGGGGCGGGTCTGGTCGGCGGCGGGCCGGCGGCGGTGGTGCTGCTCGCGCTCGTCGGCTTCTTCGCCCCGGCGGCCGTGCTGTCGGCGGTCACCCCGACGGTCGCCAAGCTGCAGCTGGACAGCCTGGGCGAGACCGGCTCGGTGGTGGGCCGGCTCTCGGCGCTCGGTGCCGCGGGGGCGATCGTCGGGACGTTCGTCACCGGCTTCCTGCTCGTCGCCGCGGCGCCGACACGGCCGCTGATCGCAGGCCTCGGACTGGCCCTGCTGGTGGTCGGCGCGGTGGTGTGGCGGCGACTGCGGCGACAGGGGGACCGGGCGCGCGGTGGGGTCGCGCTGCTGGCGCTGCTGGCGGCGGGGCTCTCGGCAGCCGTCGGCAGCCCCTGCGACGACGAAACCGTCTACTACTGCGCCCGGGTGGTGCCCGACCGGCGGAACCCCTCGGGGCGGGTGCTGTGGCTGGACACGCTGCGTCACAGCTACGTCGACCTGCGCGACCCCGAGCGCCTCGCGTTCAGCTACGCGCAGGTGTTCGGCGACGTGCTGTCGACGCTGCGGCCCCCCGGAGCGCCGCTCGACGCCCTGCACATCGGCGGCGGCGGCTTCACGCTTCCCCGCTACCTCGCCCGCACCCGGCCCGGCTCGGACAGCGTGGTGCTGGAGCTTGACCCGGGCATCGTCGAGATCGCCCGCCGCGACCTGGGGCTGCGGACCGGCCCCCACCTGCGGGTGCGGGTGGGCGACGCCCGTGTCGGCGTGCGGCGCCAGCCCGACGACGCCTACGACCTGGTCGTCGGGGACGCCTTCGGCGGCCTCGCGGTTCCCTGGCACCTGACGACGGTGGAGTTCCTCTCACAGGTGCGCCGCACGCTGCGGCCCGACGGGGTCTACGTGCTCAACCTCATCGACTACCCGCCGCTCGGGTTCGCACGGGCCGAGGCCGCGACGCTGCGCCGGGTGTTCGACCACGTGGCGATCGTGGCGCCCGCCGCCCGGCTGCGCGGCCGCCTGGGCGGCAACTTCGTCCTCGTCGCCTCCGACGCCCCGATCGACACGGCCGGCGTCGAGCGCGCGGGCGCCGCCCGCGGCGGTGACGAGCGGATCCTGTCCGGCGCGGCGCTGGACCGCTTCGCCGGCGGGGCGCCGGTCCTGACCGACGACTACGCGCCCGTGGACCAGCTGCTCACCGTGCCGTACTGACCCGTCTGGGGCAGCTAGACCGTGCCGAAGCGGCGACTGCGTCGCCGGTACTCCTGCACGGCCGCCAGCAGGTGGGTCCGGTCGAAGTCGGGCCAGCGGACGTCGGCGAACACCAGCTCGGCGTAGGCGGCCTCCCACAGCAGGAAGTTCGACAGCCGGCGCTCGCCCGACGTGCGCACCAGCAGATCGACGTCGGGCGCGTCCGGCTCGTACAGCCGGGAGCGCAGCGACGCCTCCGTCACCCGTTCGGGGCGAAGCCGACCCTCGGCGACGTCCTGTGCGACCTTGCGGGCCGCGTCGACGAGCTCGGAGCGTCCGCCGTAGTTGAACGCCACCTGCAGCGTGAGCCGGCGGTGGTGCGCCGTCCGCCGCTCGGTCGACTCCATCATCCGCACGAGCCGGCGGGGGACCGGCCGCCCGCGGCGACCGATGAAGCGCACCCGCACGCGGCGCTCGTCCAGGTCGTCGGCGCGGCGCAGCAGCAGGTCGCGGTTGAAGTTCATCAGGAAGCGCACCTCGCCGGGCGGCCGCCGCCAGTTCTCCGTGGAGAACGCGTACACGGTCAGGTAGCCGAGCCCCAGCTCCAGCGCCCCCTCGACGGTGTCGAACAGGGCCCGCTCCCCCGCCTCGTGCCCGGCGTTGCGCGGCAGTCCGCGCTCGCCCGCCCAGCGGCCGTTGCCGTCCATGATGATCCCGACGTGGGCCGGCAGGCCCGCGGCGCTCACCCGCGTGCACCCCACCCCGGGGCCGTGGCCAGGCCGGCGGTCACCGGGGAACCAGCTCCCACGAGCGCAGCGGCCGGCCGAGGTGGTAGGCGAGGAAGCTGTGGGCCACGGCGCCGGCGGCCCGGCGGGCCCGCGCGTCGGGGCCGGTGGCCCCCAGGCCGGCCCCCAGGTCAGCCCAGTCCCCGTCGGCCAGGACCCCGAGCATGGCGCGCACCGGGGACGCCAGCGGCTGGGAGCCCGGCGGGGCGCAGCCCGCGCACAGGGTGCCGCCCGAGGCGATGTGGAAGACCGGGTGGGCACCGGGTGCGCCGCACGAGGCGCATCCCTCCAGGTAGGGGTGGTAGCCGGCCACGGACGCCAGCCGCAGCAGGTACGCGTCGAGCACGACGGCGGGGTGCGCCGGGGCGTCCGACAGCGCGCGCAGCCCGGCGAGCAGCAGCAGGAACAATCCGTTGGAGCGCTCGTCGGGCTGCGCGACACGGTCGGCGCCCTCGGCCATCGCCGACCCGCACGCCGACAGCACCCAGTCCCCCCGCACTGACGCGAAGGAGGTGATCAGCTCGGCCTGTGTGACGACGTCCAGCTCGCGCCCCTCGTACAGCTGCACGTCGACGTGGCTGAACGGCTCGAGGCGCCCGCCGAAGCGCGAGCCGGACCGGCGGACGCCCTTGGCGACGGCCCGCACCTTGCCCCGCCCCTGGGTGAACAGGTGCAGGATGCGGTCGGTTTCGCCCAGCTTGTAGCTGCGCAGAACGACCCCCTGCTCCCGGTAGAGCGCCATGGGTTGCAAGGCTAGTCGCGATCAGTAGCCCAGGCGCTGCAGCTTCTTCGGGTCGCCCTGCCACTCCTTGGCGAGCTTGACGCGCAGGTCGAGCCAGACCCGCGAGCCCAGCGCACACTCCAGCTCCGGGCGGGCCTCCGCGCCGACGTCGCGCAGGGAGGCGCCCCCGGCGCCGACGACGATCCCCTTCTGCGAGTCGCGCTCCACGTAGATCGTGGCGGACACCACCAGGACGTCGTCACGCTCGCCGGGCGCGATCTCGTCGACGACGACGGCGATCGAGTGCGGCACCTCCTGGCGGGCCCGGGTGATGGCCTTCTCGCGGATGACCTCGGCCACGAGCAGCTCGCGGGGCTGGTCGCTGACCTGCCCGGCGGGGTAGTACGCGGCGCCCTCGGGCAGTCGGTCGACGATGAGCCCGGCGAGCAGGTCGACGCCGTCGCCCGTCGCGGCGGACACCGGCACGATCTCGTCCCAGTCCCCCAGGCCCGCCAGCCGCTCCAGCTGTGGCAGCTGGCGTGCCCGGCCCAGCCGGTCGATCTTGTTGCACACCGCCAGAACGGGGGGCCCACGGCCCAGCAGACGGGCGATGAAGCGGTCCCCCTGGCCGACGCCGGCGGCGCCGTCGACCACGAACACGACCACGTCGACGCCTCCGAGCTGGTCGCGGGCCAGGTCGTTGAGCCGGCTGCCCAGCAGTGTCCGCGGCTTGTGCAGTCCCGGGGTGTCGACGAACACGACCTGCGCGTCGTCGCGGTGCAGGACGCCGCGGAGGGCGTGCCGGGTGGTCTGCGGCACCGGCGTGGCGATGGCCACCTTGGCGCCGACCAGCGCGTTGAGCAGCGTGGACTTGCCGACGTTGGTCCGGCCCACGATCGAGCAGAGCCCCGAGCGCATCCGCCTACCCCCCCAGGTCGTGGGGGCCGAACGCCTCCGGCAGCAGATCACGGGCCAGGTGGTAACGGACGGTGGCGCCGCCCGCGGCCCCCGCGAGCACCACCATGTCAGGAGCGAACTCGAACAGCACCTGACGGCAGGTCCCGCACGGGGCCGTCGCCCGCTCGCCGTCACCCACGACGGCCACCGCCACGAACCGACGCGCCCCCGCGGCCAGCGCCTGGCCGACGGCGTTGCGCTCGGCGCACATCGTCGCCGGATAGGCGGCGTTCTCGACGTTTCCGGCCGCGAACACGCGACCGTCCTCGGCCCGCAGCGCGCAGCCCACCCGTACCCCCGAGTAGGGCGCGTAGGCCAGGGCCCGGGCCTCGCCCGCCCGGTCGAGCAGCTGTCGCTCCTCGCCGGTCACCCGTGCCCGCCGGCCGCGTCCTCGGCGTCGGCGCGGACACCGCGCTCGACGAGCACGGTGGCGATGCGCCGGTCCTCCACCCGCTCGGCGGTCAGCTGCAGCGTCTGCACCTCCACCTGCTCCCCGGGCGACGGCACGTGGCCCAGCAGCCCGAACAGCAGGCCCCCGACGGTGTCCCACTCCTCGTCCGGCAGCGGCATGTCCACCAGCTCGGACAGCTCGTCGACCGGCAGCCGGGCGTCGACGCGGTAGGCGCCCTCGTCGAGGGCCTCGACCAGCGCCACCTCGGGGTCGTGCTCGTCGACGATCTCCCCGACGATCTCCTCCAGGATGTCCTCGATCGTGACCAGGCCCGCGGTCGCGCCGTACTCGTCCACCACTACGGCCAAGTGCACCTTCTGCTCGCGCAGCTCCGTGAGCAGCTCGCCCACCGGCTTGAGCTCCGGCACGAAGTAGGGGGGCCGCAACAGCTCCTCCCAGGAGCCCATCTCGTCCGACTTGGCGTGCATGCGCCCCAGGACGTCCTTGGCGTACAGCACGCCCACGATCGTGTCGCGGTCGGAGCGGAACATGGGGATCCGCGAGTGACCGTGCTGGATGATCAGCTCGAGGACGTCGGACAGGGGCTGGTCGACCGACGCCATGACCATGTCGGGGCGGGGAACCATGATCTCGCGCACCACGGTGTCAGCGAGGTCGAAGATGGAGTGGATCATCGCTCGCTCCGCCTCGCGGATGACCTCGCCCTCCTCCGCGACGTCGATCATCTCGCGGATCTCGTCCTCGGTGACGTAGGGCCCGGCACGCAGCCGCCGGCCGGGGACGAGCGTGCTGCCGACGCCGATGAGCACCGACGCGAGCGGCGCCAGGGGCCGGGCGACGAGCGACACCCACAGCGCACTGCCGCAGGAGACCTCGTCGGGCCGCTGCAGCGCCACGGTGCGTGGAACGACATCGGCCACGACGAACAGGACAGCCGTGCCGACGGCCACCGCCGCCGCGATCTCCACGCCGCCCCCGAGGTGCCGACCGAGCACGACGGTGAGCAACGCGACCGCGGTCACCTCCGCAGCGAGGACGACGAGGGCCAGGATGTTCAGGGTGCGGGCGGGGGCCGGGGTGGGCCCCCGTAGGAGCCGGGCCGCCCGCTCGGCGCCCCGGCGCCCATCGGCCGCCAGCCTCTCGGCCCGGTGCAGCGACATGCTCGACAGCGCCGTGCGCGCCGCGGCGAAGAACGCCGCGACGAGCGCGAGCGCGGCCGCCGCGGAGAGCATCATGACCTCCGAGGCGGTCACGTCATTCCCACGGCCCCGTCGAAGCCGGCGAGCAGCCGGTCGGTCAGGGTGAACATGGCGTCCCGCTCCGCGGAGTCGGCGTGGTCATGGCCCAGCAGGTGCAGGACGCCGTGGACCACGAGCAGGTCCAGCTCGTCCTGCAGCGGCCGGCCCCTCGCCGCGGCCTGCTCGGCGGCGACGTCGGGGCAGACGACGACGTCGCCCAGGATCCGCGGAGGCCCGCCGGGGTCGGCGCCGGGCGGGTCGATCGGGAAGGCGAGCACGTCCGTGGCGGCGTCCACCCCCAGGTGACGGGCGTTGAGGCGCGCGATGACCGCAGGCTCGACGCACAGGATCGACAGCTCCATGCCCGCGGCCGCGGGTGCGCCGCGCTCGGCGAGGACGTGCCCGGCCAGGGCCCGCAGGCGGCCGGCGTCGAGCGGGCGACGTTGCTCGTCGCTGACGAGGACGCTCATCGACTGGGCGGGGCCGGGGGTGTGGGCCGGGAATCCGGCCGCGTCTCGTCGTAGCGGCTGTACGCCTCGACAATCTCCTGCACGATGCGGTGGCGCACGACGTCGCGGCCGGTCAGCTCGCAGTAGGCGACACCCTCGATGCCGGTGAGGATGTCGCGGACCACGCGCAGGCCCGAGCGCGACGACGTCGGCAGGTCGACCTGGGTGATGTCGCCGGTCACGACCGCCTTGGAGCCGAAGCCCAGCCTGGTGAGGAACATCTTCATCTGCTCGGCGGTCGTGTTCTGCGCCTCGTCGAGCACGATGAAGCTGTCGTTGAGCGTCCGTCCCCGCATATACGCCAGGGGGGCCACCTCGATCGTGCCCCGCTCCATGTACGTGGCGATCTGCTCGGCGTCCATCATGTCGTACAGCGCGTCGAACAGCGGCTTGAGGTACGGGTCGATCTTCTCGTACAGCGTGCCCGGCAGAAAGCCCAGACGCTCCCCCGCCTCGACGGCCGGCCGGGTCAGGATGATGCGGTTGACCTCGTGCCGCCGCAGCGCCAGCACGGCCATGGCCATCGCCAGGTAGGTCTTGCCGCTGCCGGCCGGCCCGATGCACAGCACGACGGTGTTCCGTCGGATGGCGTCCAGGTACCGCTTCTGCCCGACGGTCTTCGGTCGGATCGCGCGGCCGCGGTGGGTCAGCGCCTCGTCGGAGACCACCTCGGACGGGTGGGGGTGCTCGCCGCCGCGGACCATGGCGATCGTGGCGCGCACGCTGGCCTCGTCCAGCGCCTGGGCGTTGTCGAGGATCCGCGTCAGCTCGCCGAACACGTGGACGGCCGCCTCAGTCTCCGGCTGCGGCCCCGACACCGTGATCTCGTTGCCGCGGACCAGCAGCTGGACGTCGAACGCCTCCTCGACCAGCTTGAGCAGCTCGTCCCGTGTGCCGAGCAGCGACATCATCGAGTGGCGGCTGGGGACCGAGGTCTTGACGCTGGTGCTGGGGGGCAAGCGCTCGCTCTGGGGTCGGCTGCGACGATGGGATTCTATCACCGCGCCCCCGGGCCCCCCGGCGGTGTCCTCAGTCGGCCGGGACCGCGGTGGCGCCGCGGGAGCGAAGCGCGGAGCGGACCGCGTCGGCGGCCTCGTCCATCGCCGACTCGTCCGGGTCCGGATCGGCCTTGGCGAAGTCCAGGTCGCCGACGTCGTCGATGGGCACGACATGCAGGTGCACGTGGGGCACCTCCTGGCCCGCGATCATCAGCCCGACCCTGACCGGGTCGTAGGCGTGTTGCAGGGCCCCGCCGACCTGCCGGGCCACATCCGACAGGTGGCACAACAGGTCCGGGTCGAGGTCGATCCAGTGGTCGACCTCCTCTCGGGGCACGACCAGCGTGTGCCCCGCCCGCATGGGGTTGGCCGACAGGAAGGCGACGCAGCGGTCGTCGGCCCACACGAAGCGGGCCGGCAGCTCCCCTTGGATGATGCGCGTGAAGATCGTCGGCACGGCGTCAGTCGGTCGTGGTGCCCGGTCCGCCGGGCTGTCCCGGCAGGTGCTCGAGTGCGCCGGGGCGCTCGTGCGGCGCGCGGCCGCAGTCACACCTGCCGGCGGCCCCGGAGCGCTTGCGCGCCATGCCCAGCGTGGGCAGCGGCGTGGTCCCGGGCGGGGTCTCCAGTCGGACCCTGCCGCACTCGGGACAGACCAGCTGGTTGGACTTCGCATCGACCATGCCCGCCACTCTACCCAAGCTTGTCGCCCTGGTTACCCCAGTGGTGACCGGAGTGACAGGCGGGGGTCAGCCCAGCCGGCCCAGCGCGTACAGCGTTGCCGACACGGCGACGAGCGCGGCCGTCTCCGTGCGCAGCAGCGTGGGGCCCAGCGACGCGGCCGGCAGGCCGGCGGCCCGCACCTCCTCCTCGGTCATGCCGCCTTCGGGACCGATCGCCAGCGTGAGCGCATCCTCGTCGGCGAGCCCCGCCAGGACGTCGCGCAGCGGACGGCGCGCCTCCTCCCACAGCGTCACCCCGGTCGCGCCCGCGAACGCCTGGGCCCACGGGGTGACGTCGGCCACCCGCAGCGGCCGGGCCCGCCGGCTCTGCTTGCCCGCCGCCTCCGCGACGGCCCGCCACCGCCGGGTCGCGCGGGCGGCGCGGTGGCCGTCCAGCCGGGCCTGCGTTCGCTGCGAGCGGGCCGGGACGAGACGGTCGACGCCCACCTCCGACAACCGGCGCACGACCTCGTCGAGCTTGCGGCCCCTGGGTAGGGCGTGCACAACCGTCAGTGACGGCCGCGGCGGCGGCACGTCGTGACGCTCCCCGACGGCGAGGCGCACCTCGTCGCCGAGCGCCACCACGCGCGCCTGCATGAGGGCGCCGGTGCCGTCCGCCAGGCTGACGGGGTCGCCGGCGCGCGCCCGCAGCACCGCCGCGAGGTGGTGCGCGTCGTCGCCGCGAAGCACGGCGCTGTCGCCGGCGACCGGATCGACGAAGAAGTGCGGTCCCCGCGTCAGCATCGCCGGGGAGGGCGCCCGGTCCCCGGCGCCCCGCGCCCCCGGGCTCATGCCCGGAAGGCCTCCTTGAGCCGGCTGAACAGTCCCCGGCCGTGCGCGGGGACGTCCTCGCCACGCAGCTCCGCCAGGTGGCGCAGCAGCTGTTCCTGCTCGGGTGTGACGTCCGTCGGGGTCCGGACCCGGAAGTGGACGTGAAGGTTGCCGCGGGCTCCGCCGCCGGACAGCCGCGGCATCCCGCGCCGGCGCAGCGTGACGGTGTCGCCGCTCTGCGTCGCGGGCGGGACGCGCACCGCCTCGTGGTCGCCGTCGAGCATCGGCAACTGCAGGTCCGCGCCGAGCGCCGCCTGCACCATCGGCACGTCCACCTCGCAGTGCAGGTCGTGGCCCTCACGCCGGAAGATGTCGTGCGGCGCGACCCGGATCCGGACGTACAGGTCCCCCGCTCGGGCGCCGTGGCGGCCGCCCTCCCCCCTTCCGCTCAGGCGCAACCTGGTGCCGTCGTCGACTCCGGGCGGCACGTCGACGGTGACCTGCTCGGTCAGGCGGCGGCGACCCTGGCCCGAGCACTGCGGGCAGGGCGTCTGGATCATGGTGCCGGTCCCGCCGCACCGCGGGCAGACCGTCGACGTCAGCATCTGGCCGAAGACGCTGCGGGCCACCTGCTGGACGGCGCCGGCGCCGTCGCAGTGCGTGCACCGGATCGGCGTGGTCCCCGGCGCCGCCCCGGAGCCGTCGCATGTCTCGCAGCCGCGCAGGACGTTGACGTCGACGTCGCGACGCACGCCCGACGACGCCTCCTCCAAGGTGACCGACACGTCGACCAGCGCGTCGCGGCCCGGCTGCCTCCCGGAGCGGGTCGCGCCGCGCGGGCTTGCGCCGAAGCCGCCGAAGAAGCTGTCGATGAGGTCGCTGAGGTCCCCGAAGCCGCCGAACGGGTCATCACCGCCCATGCCGCCTCCGGGGCCGCGCGGGTCCCCGAAGCGGTCGTAGTTGGCACGCGTCTCCGGGGTCCTGAGGACCTCGTAGGCCGCCGTCAGCTCCTTGAAGGAGGCCTCGTCCCCGCCGGTATCGGGGTGGTGCGAGCGGGCCAGTCGGCGGTACGCGCGCTTGATGTCCTCCTCGCTCGCGTCGCGGTCGACGCCGAGGATCTCGTACAGGTCACGCAACGTGCGCAGTCCTTGGGTCTCGGTCGGTGGACGTCGGGCCGGCGCTCAGCCCCCGTCGGCTTCGGGCAGGGCCTCGCCCCGCCCGCCCGTCAGCTCGGCGAGCGCCGTCTCCAGGGACGAGGCTACCGCTTGGACGGCCGCCAGCGTCCGGGGATAGTCCATCCGCGTGGGGCCCAGGACGCCGATCGAGCCTCCCGCGCCACCGGCCTCGTAGCTGGCCGCGACGACCGAGCAGGCGGTCAGCTCGACCAGCGGCAGCTCGGCGCCGATGCCCACTGCCGGGTCGTCCTCCTCCAACACCTCGCGAAGCGTGCGCAGCAGGACCACCTGCTCCTCGAGCATCTCGTAGACACGCTTGACCTGCTCGACGCGCTCGAACGCGCCCGAGCCGGCGATGTTGGCGGTCCCGCCGACGTAGAGCTGCTCGTGGCGCGGGTCGCCGGCCAGACCGGCCCTGACCGCGCCGGACACGGCCGCGACGAGGTCGCGCACCTCGACCGGGGCGCCCTCGGCCAGGCCGGCGATGACGTCGGGCGCCTGGGACAGGTGCAGGCCGGCGGCCGACTCGTTGACGGCGTAGCTGGCCCGCTGCACGTCGTGGGCTGCGACGGCGACGTCCAGGTCGAGCATGCGCTTGTCCACCCGGCCGGTGTCGGCGATCAGCACCGCCAGGACGCTCGTCGGCGCCAGCTGCACGAGCTCGATGTGGCGCAGCGTGCTGCGGTCGAGGCGGGGGGCGACGACGAGCGCGGCCAGGCGGGTCAGGCGGGACAGCACCGTGCTGGTGCGCCGGAGCAGCTCTTCGAGGTCGGCCGAGCCGAGCAGCATCTTCTGCAGGGCCGCCGCCCGGCGCTGGTCCAGCGGACTGGTGTCGGTCAGCGTGTCGACGAAGAAGCGGTACCCGCGGTCGGTGGGAATGCGCCCCGCGGAGGTGTGCGGCTGTGTGATGAGGCCGGCGTCCTCCAGCGCCCCCATGTCCGCACGCACGGTGGCCGAGCTCACGCCCAGGCGCCAGTCCTCGGCCAGGCGCTTGGAGCCCACCGGCTCCCCGGTGCGGACATAGTCCTGCACGATGGCCTTGAGGATGGCCGCCTTCCGGTCCTCGAGCGCGAGCATGACGTCACCCCCTCGTCGCCCGCGGGTGTCGATCCGTGCCCGCGATGGTACCCGTCCCGCCCCGGCGTCGGGCCCACCACGGGCCGCGGTCCCTACGGGCAGACCGCCAGGCGGGCGGTCACGTCGCCGGCCAGCGGCCGGGCGCGGGGTGGCAGCCGCAGCCGGGTCCCGTCGTCGTCGAGCAGCCCGGCGCCGAGCAGCAGCCGCACCTGGTCCTCGTCGACGGGCACGACCCGCTCGCGGGGGACTCCGTCGGACAGCCGCAGACCCATCATCAGGCGCTCGGTGCGTCGCGTCGCCGCGTCGAGCACCTCGTCGCCCGCCGTGGTGCGGTCGCCGGCCAGGGCCGCGTCGGCGTAGCGGGAGGGTGACCGCAGGCTCCACCAGCGCCGGCCGGCCCAGTGCCCGTGCGCGCCCGCCCCCACCCCCAGGTAGTCCCCACCCGTCCAGTAGGTGAGGTTGTGCCGGCACCGGGACCCCGGCCGCGCCCAGTTGGAGATCTCGTAGCGCTCGAGCCCCCCGGCGGCCAGGCGCTCGTCGGCGACCCTCATCCGGACGGCCTGGACATCGTCGTCGGGCGCGGCCTGGACGCCCGCCCGGACCCGCCTCGCGTACGGCGTGCCCGGCTCCAGCGTCAGCGCGTACGCCGAGACGTGCCCGACGCCGGCGCCCACGGCGGCGTCCAGGGCGTCGCGCCAGTCGGCGTCGTCCTCGGCCGGCGCGCCGTAGACGAGGTCGAGGCTGACGCGTGCGATCCCGGCGGCCCGGGCCGCCTCCACCGCCCGCAGCGGCGCCCGGGGGTCGTGGCGGCGGTCGAGGAAGGCCAGCACCCGGGGGGCGAACGACTGCGCCCCGATCGAGACCCGGTTGATCCCGGCCCCGGCCAGGACCGCCAGGGAGTCGACCGTCACGGTCTCCGGGTTGGCCTCGACCGTGACCTCGGCGTCGTCGGCCACGGGCAGGACCTGTCCGGCCAGACGCACGAGCCCGGCAAGGTCGGCGGCGGGCAGCAGCGTCGGCGTCCCGCCGCCGACGAAGACGCTGGTGAACACCGGCCAGGCCGGGCCGGCGCCGGACCCGGGCGGCGCGACGGCGCGCGGGCCACCGGCCGCCACCCGGACCAGGTCCGCGCGCAGCGCCGCGACGTACCGCGGGATCTGCTCGTCCAGGCCCGCGTACGTGTTGAAGTCGCAGTAGCCGCACCGGTGCCGGCAGAACGGGACGTGCAGGTACAGCCCCGCCCCCGCCGGCCGCTCGGGCCCCGCGGGCCCCGCCCTCACGCGTCCCCCACCGACAGCGCCGCGGCGAAGGCCTCCTGGGGGATCTCCACGGCGCCGACGCTCTTCATGCGCCTCTTGCCCTCCTTCTGACGTTCCAGCAGCTTGCGCTTGCGGGTCACGTCGCCGCCGTAGCACTTGGCGAGGACGTCCTTGCGACGGGCGCGGATCGTCTCACGGGCGATGATCTTGTTGCCCACGGCGGCCTGCAGCGGCACGTCGAACAGCTGGCGGGGGATGAGCTCACGCAGCTTGGTCACCATCGCCCTGCCGTACTCGTAGGCCTTGGCCCGGTGCACGATGGCGCTGAACGCGTCGACCGGCTCACCGTTGAGCAACAGGTCGACCTTGACGAGGTCAGCCGGGCGCATGCCGGCGGGCTCGTAGTCCAGCGAGGCGTATCCACGCGTCGACGACTTCAGCCGGTCGAAGAAGTCGAAGATGATCTCCCCGAGCGGCAGGGTGTAGCGCAGCTCGACGCGCTCCTCGGTCAGGTAGTCCATCCGCTGAAGGTCGCCGCGGCGGCGCTCGCACAGCTGCATGACCGCCCCGACGTACCGGCTGGGGCACAGGAGCATCGCGTCCACCACCGGCTCGCGGAGCTGCCGGATGCGGTTGAGGGCGGGCAGGTCCGCCGGGTTGGAGACCCGCAGGACCGCCTCGTCGGCGTCGGCGCTGTCCAGCCGCACCTCGTAGGCGACGTTCGGCGCCGTCGTCACCAGCGGGATGTCGAACTCCCGATCCAGCCGCGCCGAGATGATCTCCATGTGCAGCAGACCCAGGAAGCCGCAGCGAAAGCCGAAGCCGAGCGCGGCGGACGTTCCGGGCTCGAAGGTGAAGCTCGCATCGTTCAGCCGCAGCTTGTCGAGGGCCTCGCGCAGGGCCGGGAAGTCGTCGGAGTCGAGCGGGTACAACCCGCAGAACACCATTGGCGTCGGCTCCCGGTACCCGGGCAGCGGCCCGGCGGGCGGCCGGGCATGGTCGGTCACGGTGTCACCGACCTTGGCCTGTGCAACCTCCTTGATCGAGGCGGTGAGATAGCCGACCTCGCCCGGCCCGAGCGCCTCCACGGGGCGCGGCTCGGGGGACACGACCCCCAGCTCGTCGACCTGGTTGTGGAAACCGGTCGCCATGAGCCGCACGTGGGTGTCCGGCCGCAGCACCCCGTCGACGAGACGCACGTAGGCGATGACCCCGCGGTAGCTGTCGTACACGGAGTCGAAGACGAGGGCCCGCGCGGGCGCGTCGGCGTCGCCCCGGGGCGGCGGGACACGCTCGACGACCCGCTCCAGCACGTCGTCCACGCCCAGCCCGGTCTTGGCGCTGACGGCCAGGATGTCGGCGGCGTCTTCCCCCAGCAGGGTGGCGATCTCCTCGGCGACCTGATCCGGGCGCGCCGCGGGCAGGTCGATCTTGTTCAGGACCGGGACGACCTCCAGACCGGCGTCGACGGCGAGGTAGCAGTTGGCGATCGTCTGCGCCTGCATGCCCTGCACGGCGTCCACGAGCAGGATCGCCCCCTCGCACGCGTTCATGGCGCGGCTGACCTCGTAGGTGAAGTCCACGTGGCCGGGGGTGTCGATCAGGTTCAGCAGGTACTCCCGCCCGTCCCCGGCCGCGTAGGGCATGCGCACCGCCTGCGCCTTGATGGTGATGCCCCGCTCCCGCTCGAGCTCCATGCGGTCCAGGTACTGGTCGCGCATGACACGGGCGTCGACGAGCTCGGTCAGCTGCAGCATGCGGTCGGCCAGCGTCGACTTGCCGTGGTCGACGTGGGCGATGATCGCGAAGTTGCGGATGCGCTCGATCG
>JAHWKQ010000161.1 GCA_019347785.1 Actinomycetota bacterium | reverse complement strand
CGACACCGAGGCGGCCCACGGCCTGGCGCCGGGCGACCTGCCGCGCCTGCTCGGGCACGTCATACTGCTGCTGAAGGACGTGGCGGGCGACCCGCGCGTCCCGCGGCGGGACAAGGTGCTGGCCGGGCTCGCCGCCGTGTACGTGGCCAGCCCGGTCGACCTGGTGCCGGACGCGGCCGGCCTGCTCGGGCAGATCGACGACGTGGGGGTGGCCCTGTACGCCCTCCGCCGGCTGCTGGCGGCGGCGGGTCCGGACGTCATCAGGCAGCGGTGGCGCGGGTCGGACGAGGGACTGGCCGCCGTGCTGGCCTTCGCGGGAGTGCAGTCATGAGCGCAGGCAGCAGGAAGAAGCGGGCCTCGCGGCCCTGGAACAACCCGGCCGCGCTGCGGGACCTGGGGCCCGTGCGCGCCCCGGACTCCGACGAGCTGGCGCTCGCCGGCTACGAGGTCCGCCGCGTGGGCCCCGGCCGCGCGCACAAGGACTACGCCTGCCCGGCGTGCGGCAACGTCGTGCCGTCCGGCGAGGGCCACGTCGTCGTGTGGCCCCGCGGCGACAGCGACCTGCGCCGGCACTGGCACCGGCACTGCTGGCGGATCGAGGTCCGCAACAGCGCGCCGGCCGAGTGACTCCGGGACCGGACGTGAGCCGGCCGGATGACCGGCCCGTGGCCTGCGGCGGCTCCGTGCCCCCGGGCGCCGGGCGGGAGCCCCCGCGGTTCGCCGTTCCCGACCGGGTCGTCGAGCCCGGTCGCGGCTACCTGGCGAGGCTGGAGACCTCCTGCGGGCCGATGACCGTCGAGCTGTTCGCCGGCCAGGCGCCGGAGACGGTCAACAGCTTCGCGTTCCTCGCCGGGGAGGGCTTCTTCGACGCCACGGTCGTGCACCGCGTCGTGCCCGGCTTCGTGGTGCAGATGGGCGACCCGACGGGCACCGGCGCCGGCGGGCCGGGCTACCGGCTCGACGACGAGCTGGAGGCGGCGCGCGGGCGCGGCTACCGGCGCGGCACGGTGGCGATGGCCAACGCCGGGCCGGACACGAACGGCAGCCAGTTCTTCGTGTGCCTGGACGATGTGGCCCTGCCGCCCGACTACACCGTGTTCGGGGAGGTGGTCGACGGCATGGACGCCGCCGACCGCATCGCCTCGGTGCCGTGTCGCGGCGAGACGCCCGCCCAGACCGTGTTCCTGGAGCGGGTCATCGTCGAGGCGCGCTGAGACCGCGCGGCGCTAGTCGTCGCGCTCGCGCTCGTCGGTGACCTCGAGCGGCGGCAGGTCGGCCAGCTCCACCCGCCGGCCGCGCACGCCCCGCTCGTAGTCGCGCATCCTGCGCGGGTAGCCGACGATGCGCGCGTCGTACAGCGGCACCCCGAACTCGCCGCACAGACCGCGCGACTGGCGCTCGTCGCGCACCGGCCGGCGGATGTACTCGCCGTCGCCGGCGACCAGGCACAGGGTCATGGCGTAGACGGCCGTCGGCGGCTCGGCGTAGCCCTCGACGCCCTCCCGCGTGCGCAGGAACTCCTTGAGCTCCGCCACCGTCCTCGCCGAGGGGCCCGGACCCGCCGGCTTGCCCCGCTCACGGCGGAACCGATCGAACAGACCCACGCCGGGAGTGTAGCGGGGACGCCCCTACCGGGGCGGGCCCGGGCGGTCCTCGACGAGCTCGACGAGCACGCCGAGGGCGTCGCGGGGATGCACGAACGCCACCATCCTTCCCCGCGACCCGGGGCGGGGGCGCTCGTCCAGCGGCCGCACACCGGCCGCCCTCAGCCGTTCCAGCGCGCCGGCGACGTCGGCGACCCCGTAGCCGACGTGGTGGACGCCGGGCCCGTGGCGGTCGAGGAAGCGCGCGACGGGCGAGTCGGGGCGCGTGGGCGCCAGCAGCTGGATGTAGGAGCCGCCGACGGCGACGAGCGCCTCGGCGACACCGTCGCTGTCGATGGCCTCACGGTGCACGACCCGTCCGCCGTAGAGACGCTCGTGGTGGCGGACGGCCTCCTCGAGGTCGGCCACGGCGTAGCCGACGTGGTCGATGCGCTCCAGCAGCATGTTCGGGGGATCCCTCCTGCGCGGGCGGCAGTGTAGCGGCGTGTCGGGCATGCTGGGCGCGTGGACAACAGCGAGGCGTTCATCGTGGGGTACGCGCGGACGCCGATCGGACGCCTGCTGGGCGGGCTGTCGACCGTGACGGCCATGGACCTGGGCGGTGTGGCGATCCGCGGCGCCCTCGACCGCGCCGGCGTCTCCCCCGAGGGCGTCGACCAGGTCGTCCTGGGCCACGTGCTGCAGGCGGGCCAGGGCCAGATCACCGCCCGCCAGGCGGCGCGCGCCGCCGGCATCGGCATGGCGACGCCCGCGGTCACGGTGAACAAGGTGTGCCTGTCGGGGTCGACCGCCGTCCACCTGGCCGACCTGGCGATCCGCGCCGGGGAGCACGACGTCGTCGTGGCCGGCGGCATGGAGTCGATGTCGCGCGCGCCGCACCTGCTGCCCCGGGCCCGGACCGGCTACCGGACGGGCGACGGGGTCCTCGTGGACGCGATGCTCGACGACGGCCTGCGCGACCCGTTCGACGACGCCCACATGGGCGCCGTCGCCGATCGCACCAACCGGTGGCTCGGCATCAGCAGGGCCCGCCAGGACGAGTGGGCCGCGATGTCCCATGAGCGGGCCGCCAACGCGTGGAAGGACGGGCGCTTCCCCGCCGAGACGGTGCCGGTGCACGCCCCCGGCCCGGGTGGCGACACGCTCGTCCTTGATGCCGACGAGGGCATCCGCCCCGGCGTCACGCCCGAGTCGCTGTCGCGGCTGGGCCCCGCGTTCGGCCCGGGGGGCACGGTGACCGCCGGCAACGCCAGCCAGATCTCCGACGGCGCCGCCGCCATCGTGCTGGCCGGCTCCCGGGCGGTCGAGCGGCTCGGCCTGACGCCGCTGGGCCGGGTGATGTCGTTCGCCACCGTCGCGGGGCCGGACAACGCGCTGCACCACCAGCCGGCGGCGGCGTGCCGGCGCGCGGCCGGCCTCGCCGGGGTGGACCCGGGCGGTCTGGACCTGTACGAGATCAACGAGGCCTTCGCCGCGGTGGCCATCCGCTCCGCCGAGCTGCTGGGCGTCGGCGCCGGGCGGGTCAACGTCAACGGGGGCGCGGTGGCGCTCGGACACCCGATCGGCTGCAGCGGCGCGCGCGTGACCGTGACCCTGCTGGCCGAGCTGCGCCGGCGGGGCGGCGGGCGCGGGGTCGCGGCGTTGTGCGGGGGCGGCGGTCAGGGCGACGCCCTGGTCGTCGAGGTCCTATAGCCGCCGGAGCCGGCGTCCGGCCGCCGCGGCCGCCGCGGGGCGTCCTCTTCGACGCGGGGGGCACCCTCGTGCAGGTCCACGTCGGGCGGCTCGGGGCCGCCCTGCGCGACCGTGGCTGCGACCCGTTCGAGCTCGACGAGGCCTTCTGGCGGACGCTGGCCACCCTCGACAGCGAGTTCGGCCCGTGGGCGGGGGCGTGGGAGTCGTGGTTCGAGCGCTGGCTGGACCACCTCGCAGGCTGTTCGCGCGTCCCCTCGCCGGCGATGCGGGAGGCGTGGCGGGCCGCCGACGGCGAGCTGCACCTGTGGGACCTGCCGGTGCCCGGCGCGGCCGAGTGCCTCCGGCGGCTGCGGGAGGCGGGGCTGCGGCTCGGGATCGTCTCCAACGCCGACGGCCGCATCGCCGGGGCGCTGGGGCGGGCCGGCCTGCACGACCTGGTCGAGGTCGTCGTCGACTCCGGCGTCGTCGACGTCGCCAAGCCGGACCCGGGGATCTTCTCCCACGCGCTGGCCCCGCTGGGCCTGGCGCCGGAGGAGACCTGGTACCTGGGCGACACCGTCGTGTACGACGCGGCCGGGGCCCGCGCCGCGGGCCTCCTCGACTGGATCGTGGACCACCGGGGCCTGCGGTCGGGGTGTCACCCCCGCCGCGTGTCCAGCCTGGGTGAGTTCGCCGACGCGGTCCTGGCGGCGCGCGCCCCCGGCCCCGGTTAGCCTGCCGCGGCAGACATGGACGACCGCGAGCTCGTGGCCGACGCGCTGGCCGGCCAGCGCCGGGCCCTGGCCCGGCTGCTGACGCTGGTCGAGGACGGCTCCGAGGAGCGGCTGCGGGAGGTCGTGCGGCGGCTGCACCCCCACGCCGGTGGCGCGCAGCTGGTCGGCGTGACCGGTCCGCCCGGCGTAGGCAAGTCGACCCTGACCAACGCGATGGTGGCTCGGTGGCGCGGGCGCTCCCGCCGTGTCGCCGTCCTCGCCGTCGACCCGTCGTCGCCGTTCTCGGGTGGCGCGCTGCTGGGAGACCGGGTACGGATGCAGGACCACGCGCTGGACGACGGCGTCTTCGTCCGCTCCATGGCCAGCCGCGGGCAGCTCGGGGGCCTGTCGTGGGCGGCGCCGCAGGCGCTGCTGGTGCTGGACGCCGCCGGCTTCGACGTCGTCGTCCTGGAGACCGTCGGGGTGGGCCAGGCGGAGGTCGAGATCGCCTCGGTCGCCGACACCACCGTGGTGACGCTGGCGCCGGGCATGGGGGACTCGGTCCAGGCGGCCAAGGCCGGCATCCTGGAGGTCGCCGACGTCTTCTGCGTCAACAAGGCCGACCGTGGGGGGGCCGAGCGCACCATCCGCGAGCTGCGGGAGATGCAGCGGCTCGGTCACGGTGAGTGGCTCGCCCCGATCCGCCGCACGGTCGCGTCCACCGGCGAGGGGGTCGCCGAGCTCGTCGACGCCGTCGACGGACATCACCGGTGGCTGTCCGGCGACGGCAGGCTGGTGCGGCGCCGGGCGGACCGCGCGCGCCTGCAGCTGCGCGAGCTGGCGCTGGGCGCGGTGCGCGGCCGGCTCATGGGGGTGGACGGGGGCGGGCTGTTCGACGACCTCGCCACGCGGGTCGCCGAGGGAGAGCTGGACCCCTACACGGCCGCCGACCGCCTGGTGGCCCGCCTGTAGGTGGGGCGCGGCCGGGTCAGACCGCCGCCAGGGCGTCGCGGGTCTGGCCCCAGGCGTCGTCGATCCTCGCGAGCAGCTCGTCCAGGGCCTCCTGGCCGCCCGAGGAGGCGAC
>JAHWKQ010000160.1 GCA_019347785.1 Actinomycetota bacterium | reverse complement strand
TGGGGCCGGTCGGCGGCCTCGTCGACGAGGCGGGCCGGCTGCTGCGGCTGCGCCGGCACAACGCCGTCCTGACGCGCCGGCTGCTCGGCATGCGCGGACAGCGCCGCTCCCTGCGCGACGCCGAGCGGGAGAACCGCCGCCTGCGGGGCATGCTGGGGATGGAGCGCCGCCGTGGCTACCGCACCGTGGCGGCCCGCGTGATCGCCAAGGGGCCCTCCACGTTCGACTGGACGGCGCTCATCGACGCCGGCGCCGACCGCCGCCTGCGGCCGGGCATGGCGGTGCTCGCCGAGCGCAGCCTGGCGGGGACGGTCGTCGCGGTCACCAGGCACCATGCCCGCATCGAGTACGCCGCGAGCCCGAAGGCCGGCTACGCGGTCCGGGTGGCGGCCACCGGGCAGGACGGGCTGTTGACCGGCGGGGGTGACCGCCCCTACAGGCTGGAGACGCTGGGGCCCCGCCTGCGGCCCGACCTGCGGTCAGAGGTCGTCACGCGCGCGTACGCCGGCAGCTTCATCCCCGACGGCATCACGGTCGGCCGGCTGCTGCCCGCCGGCCGCCGCGGCCGTGGCGAACAACGACGGCGCCTCGTCGAGCCCTACCTGGACGCGGCCGCTGTCGACCTCGTCCAGGTCGTCGTCGGCGCGCGACGCAACCCCAGTCGGCTGGGGGCAGCCGACGTGCTGCCCCGCCGGGGGCCCCGAGCGCCGTCGCTGGCGGCCAGGTCGTGAGGGCCACGGTGCGGATGGCCGCCGCGCTGCTGGTCGCGCTCGTGCTCGACACGGTGCTCAGCCCCGTCGTGTCCGTCGCCGGTGGCCGGCCCAACCTCGTCGTGCTCACGGTCGTGGCCTTCGCGCTCACCGGGGGCGTGGACACTGGCATGCGCTACGGCTTCGTGGCCGGGCTCGCCTCCGACGCCCTGTCCGGGCCCGGGCGGCTGCTCGGCATGTCCGCGCTCGTGCTCACCCTCGTCGGCGCGGGGGTCGGCCTGCTGCGGTCGGCCTGGCCGGCGCAGACCTGGCGTGCCGGCACGCTCGTGGCCGCCGCCGCCAGCGCTGCGGCCGTGGGCGGCTACGGCGTGGTGGAGGCTCTCCTCGGCGTGCGCGGCCGACCGTCGCTGGGGATGCTCGCCGGGCCCGTCCTGGGCACCGCGCTGTGCAACGGCGTGGTGGCCGCGCTGGCGCTGGGGCTGCGCGCGCGCGGGCGGCGCCCCCGCGCCCGCGTCCTGGGCCCGGTCATCACCCCCTTCCCCGGCGTGGGGCGCTAGATGGCCGTCGCGACCGACCAGGTCTCGCTGTTCAAGGAGGTCGGTCCGGGCGGTGTCACCAGGGAGGGGGGGCGCCCGCACGGCTTCCGCCTGCGGGTCGGCCTGCTGTCCACGGTGCTCCTGCTGGTGTTCTCCGCCCTGTTCGCCCGCCTGTGGTTCCTGCAGGTCATGGCCGGTGAGCGCTACGTCGCGCTCGCCCAGGACAACGCCACCCGCACCGTCAGCCTGGAGGCGCCGCGGGGACGGATCCTGGACCGCCACGGAAAGGCGCTGGTCACCACTCGCTACGCCATGGTCGTGACCGTGCAGTCCAATGAGCTGGGCCCCCACCCCGACGCCGTCCTGCGTGAGCTCGCCGACCTTCTGGGGATCTCCCAGCGCCAGCTGCGGTCGCGCATCGACAACTCCCGTGCCGGTCCCCTGTGGCCGGCTCCCGTGCTGGTCGACGCCCCGCGACGCCTCGTGTTCTACCTGCACGAGAACGCCGAGGATTTTCCGGGGGTGCGCGTCGAGCAGCGGCCGCTGCGACGCTACCCGCACGGGTCCCTGGCCGCGCACGTCGTGGGCTACGTGGGCGAGATCAACGAGGAGGAGCTCGACAGGAAGCGCTATCGCGGCTACGACCCCGGCGACCTCATCGGTTGGGGCGGGGTGGAGGCCACCCACGAGTCCCAGCTGCGCGGGATCAAGGGCACCCGCCGGGCCGAGGTCGACGCGCAGGGGCGCATCCTGCGTGAGCTGGGCGGGCGGGCACCCACGCCGGGGCGGGACCTGCGGTTGACGATCGACCTGCGGACCCAGCGCCTCGCGGAGCGGGCACTGGACCAGGGGCTGGCGCAGGCACGGGGGACCGGCGACAGCGAGCGCGGCGGCACCTATGCCGCTCCCGCCGGCGCGGTGGTCGTGCTCGACCCGCGCAACGGGGAGCTGCTGGCGCTCGCGTCCAACCCCAGCTTCTCCCCGGCCCGGTTCGTCGGGGGCGTCGGCGACGGCTACTGGAAGGCCCTGCACTCCAAGTCGAACCACTACCCGCTCATCAACCGCACGCTGCAGTCGGCGTACCCGCCCGGATCGGTCTGGAAGGTCGTCCCGGCCGCCGCCGCGCTGCGGCACGGCTTCATGTCCACATCGAGCACCCTGCCGTGTCCGGCCTCGTTCAGCCTGGGCTCGGCCACCTTCAACAACTGGTCGTCGACGGACATGGGCTCCATGGACATCCAGCGAGCGCTGACGATGTCCTGCGACACGGTCTTCTACCAGCTGGGCACCCGGATGTGGATGGCCGAGGGGGGCGAGTCGGGCCGGGCGAAGGGCTTCATGACCGCCGAGGGGGAGCGCTTCGGCTTCGGGGCCCTGACCGGCGTCGACCTGCCGTACGAGACGGACGGGACCGTGCCGGGCCGCCGGTGGAAGCGCGAGTACTGGCGGGACAACCGCGACAGCTACTGCAAGGTGGCCCGCTCGGCGTCATCGGGGGCGTACGAGCGGCTGCTGTACGCCGAGCTGTGCAGCGACGGCTGGGTGTGGCGCGGGGGCGACGCCGTGAACATGTCGATCGGGCAGGGCGACGTGCAGACGTCCCCGCTGCAGCTGGCCAACGCCTACGCGGCCATCGCCAACGGCGGCACCCGCTACCGACCGCATGTCGTGAAGGCGGTGATCGGCGAGAGCGGGCGGGTGCGCAAGGTCCGCCGCGAGGTGATCGGTCGGGTGCCGCTGCGCCCGGAGCACCTGGCGGAGATCCGCAACGGGCTCGTCGGCGTGACCAGCGCCGGCGGGACCGCCGGCACCCCGTTCGCCGGCTTCGACGTCCCCGTCGCGGGCAAGACCGGCACCGCCGAGAATAAGCCGCTGGCGCCCTACGCCTGGTTCGTCTCGTACGCGCCGGCCAACGCGCCCCGCTACGTCGTCGTCGCGATGGTCGAGCAGGGCGGGGGCGGCAGTCTCAACGCCGCGCCGATCGTGCGACAGGTCTACGAGGGCCTGTTCGCGCGCCCCGGCGCCCGGCGGCCCGGGTGACGGGAGGCGCCATGGGCGACATCGTCTTCGGGCCGACCGTCGGGTTCGTCCGGCCGGCCATCCTGAGCCGCTCGCGGTCGGCGACCGTCCCCCTCCGCCACGTCGACGGGCTGCTGCTGCTGGCCACCCTGGGACTGTCGGGGTTCGGCCTCGTGATGATCTACTCCGCGACGGCGCCGAGCCTGGTCACCGAGGGCCTGGACCCGCGACTGTTCGTCGAGCGCCAGATCACCTCGCTGGCCCTCGGGCTGGGCGTCATGGCGGTGCTGGCGGCGGTCGACTACCGCACGCTGACGCGGTGGGCGGCGTTCGCCTACCTCGGCGCGGTGGCGCTGCTCGCGGCGACGCTCGTGGCGGGCGAGGAGGTCAACGCGTCACAGTCGTGGCTCTCCGTCGGCGGCCTGCAGCTGCAGCCCGCCGAGCTGGCCAAGCCCGCGCTCGTGCTGGCCCTCGCCTCGCTCGTCGGCGAGCGCCGCCAGCCCCGCCCGGGCCCCCGCGTGCTGTTGGGGATGCTCCTGCTGGCCGGGGTGCCGATGGCGCTCATCGCCGCGCAGCCGGACCTGGGCACCCTGCTCGTGTTCGCCGCCGTGCTGTTCGGCGTGGTGCTCCTGGGCGGCGTGAAGGTGCGCTACATCGTGTTGCTCGTCCTGCTCGCCGTCCTGGCCGTCGGCGGTGTGGTGCGCATGGGCCTCCTGGAGGACTACCAGCTGGATCGGGTCAGCGCCTTCCTGGACCCGAAGAAGGCCCCGCAGGCGGTGACGTACAACGTTACCCAGGCGCAGATCGCCATCGGGTCGGGCCAGCTCGCCGGGCGCGGCCTGTTCCAGGGCTCGCAGACCTCGCTGTCCTACGTCCCGGAGAACCACACCGACTTCATCTTCACGGTGGTGGGGGAGGAGCTGGGGTTCGTCGGCGCGGCGGGCACACTCGGCGCCTACGCCCTGCTCATCTGGCGGGCGCTGCGCATCGCGGCGCTGTCGCGCGACCGGGTGGGGACCATCATCGCCAGCGGCGTGCTGACCGTGTTCACCTTCCAGGTGGCCGTCAACGTCGGCATGGCCGTGGGGCTCGTGCCCGTCACGGGCCTGCCGCTGCCGCTGGTCTCCTATGGCGGTACGAGCCTCGTCGGCTCCCTCGCGATGGTGGGGCTGTTGCAGAACGTGCACCTGCACCGGTTCGGCCGCCGCGGCATGACGCGCCTGTCAAGTACACTGGCCGGCGGATGGGGATGACGTCGTCCCCGGCCGGTCCGGCCCGGCGACGCCGGACCCGCCGCCAACCGACCTCTGTGCCGACCCTGCGAAGCAGACGACCGTGACCACGACAGGACGACCGCGTCTCGGGACCGCAGCGGGCCCCCGCGGCCCGCGGCGCCGCGTGTCCCGGCCTGGCACCGGCCCCGTCCCGCGCAGCACCCGGCTGTCATCCCAGCCCGCGACCCCACCGGCGCGCGCGCACCGGCGGGGGGCCTCGGCGAGGCACCCGCTGGCGCGCCCTCCGCGCTGCTCTGCGAAAGGCCACATCCACCGTGAACGACTCCGACCGCGAGGCAACTGAGGCACTCGACCAGGACACGACAGCCCCGCCCGCCCCCCGGGCCCGCCGCACCAGGGTGCCGGGCGCCGACGGCGAGCCCGTCGACGGCCCGGCCACGGCGGACGAGCCCCCGAGGTTGCGCCGCCGCCGCCGGCGGCGGCCGCGGGGCGCCGACGACGGCGGGTCGCCGCCGGGGACGACGGCCACGGCGGACGACGCGCCCCCGCCGCCACGGGACACACCCAGGCCCGGCGAGGCGGCGCCGACCGTGG
>JAHWKQ010000159.1 GCA_019347785.1 Actinomycetota bacterium | reverse complement strand
GGTCCTCCAGCAGCGGTCCGATCACCGAGCCCGACGAGGAGCTCGTCACGACGTTGAGCACCCCCGCGGGAAGGCCCGCCTCCTCGAGGATGGCGGCCAGCGCGAGCATCGACAGCGGGGTCAGCTGGGCGGGCTTCACGACCATCGTGCAGCCGGCCGCCACGGCGGGGCCGATCTTGCGCGTGCCCATGGCCATGGGGAAGTTCCACGGTGTGATCATCACGCAGGGGCCGACCGGCTGGCGCATCACGAGCGTGCGCCCGGAGCCGTCGGGCGTCACCGAGTACTGGCCCTCGATGCGCACGGCCTCCTCGGCGAACCAGCGGAAGAACTCGGCCGCGTAGGCGATCTCGGCCCGGGACTCCGCCAGCGGCTTGCCCATCTCCAGCGTCATCAGCAAGGCGAGTTCGTCGGCGCGCTCGGTGATCAGCTCCCACCCGCGGCGCAGGATCTCGCCGCGCTCGCGCGGGGGGTACGCGGCCCAGTCGGCCTGGGCGGCGGCGGCGGCGTCCAGGGCGGCCATCGCGTCGTCGGGACCGGCGTCGGCGACCTCGCACAGGCTCTCCTGGGTCGACGGGTCCTCGACCGACAACGTCCCGCCCTTGGCGGGGTCGCGCCACTGGCCACCCACGTACAGCTGCTTGGGGACGCGGCCGACGACCGCCTGCTCGTCCGTCATCGTGCTCATCCGGCTTCCTCCCGGCCGACCGGGCGCCTGGCGCGGGCCCGGTGCCCCGGGTACCCGCCGCGGCCCGGCCCGGAAACGCTCAGGCGGCGTCCGGCGGCGGCCCGCGGCGCCCACCCATGTCGCGGTCCAGCAACAGCAGCGCCGACGTGTCGTCGCCGACCATGCGCAGCTCCGCGACGATCTGGCGCACGGTCGCCTCCTCCTCGACCTGCTCACCCATGAACCACTGCAGCAGCGGCAGGCTCGAGTAGTCGCCCTCCTCGGAGGCCTGCCCGTACAGCCTGCCGATGGCGGCGGTGACCCGCTGCTCGTGGCCCAGGGCCTGCTCGAGCACGTCGAGCACCGACGAGAAGCCGCCCGACGGCGCCTCGATGGGCTGCAGCGTGATGGTGCCGTCGCGCTCGAGGACGAAGTCGAGGAACTTCATGGCGTGCTGGGTCTCCTCGGAGGCCTGGGCCCGCATCCAGCGCGCGAACCCCGCGAGGTCGCGTGACTCGCACCAGGCGGCCATGCCCAGGTACGTGTACGCGGAGGAGAACTCGAGCTGGATCTGGTCGTTGAACGCCGCCTGCAGGGTCTGGCTCATCGTCATCGTCGCCGGTCTCCCTCCCGGTCGTTGCCGCCGCATGGTACGCGGGCCCGGTGGCGGGCGGTGAGGCGCACGGGCATCCTTCAGGCATGATTCCCCCCGAGGGACGCACCGCCCGTGAGGAGCCCATCCGAAGCGTCCTGATGGACATGGACGGCGTCCTGGTGCACGAGGAGACGCTCGTCAGCGGCGCGGACGAGTTCGTGCGGCGGGTCGCCGACAGCGGTCGCCGCTACCTGATCCTGACGAACAACTCGATCTACACGCCGCGCGACCTGTGCGCCCGCCTGCGGACGAGCGGCATCGTCGTGCCGACCGGTGCCATCTGGACCTCGGCGCTGGCCACCGCCCAGTTCCTGGACAACCAGCGGCCCGGCGGGACCGCGCACGTGGTCGGCGAGGCCGGCCTGACGACCGCCCTGCACGACATCGACTACATCCTGTCCGACCGCGCCCCGGACTACGTCGTGCTCGGCGAGACCCGCACGTACAGCTTCGAGGCGATCACCAAGGCCATCCGCCTCATCCGCGACGGGGCCCGCTTCATCGCCACCAACCCCGACACGACCGGGCCGTCCACCAGCGGGCTGCTGCCCGCCACCGGCTCGGTGGCGGCGCTCATCACCAAGGCGACCGGTGTGGATCCCTACTTCGTGGGCAAGCCCAACCCACTGATGATGCGCTCGGCGCTGCGCAGCATCGATGCCCACTCCGAGTCGACGCTCATGATCGGCGACCGCATGGACACCGACGTCATCGCGGGGCTGGAGGCGGGCCTGGAGACGGTGCTGGTCCTGTCGGGCTCCACGACCCGCGCAGAGGTCGAGCGCTTCCCCTACCGCCCGGACCACGTCTTCGAGTCGGTGGCCCAGGTCGACCTGCTCTAAAGGCCTGTTCCGACCTGGCCGCGTCGCCTCAGCGCAGGGCGGCGACGAGCTCGTCCTTGCTCATGCCGGTGCGACCCTTGACGTCGCGCTGCTGGGCCAGCTGGTACAGCTCGGCCTTGGTCATCTCCTCCAGCGGCGTGCCGGGGGTGGCCCCACCCGGACCCGCGGTGGCCGGCGGGGGCGGCGTCTGGGCCGCGCCCAGCGCCGCGGACGCCTGCGGCTGGGCCGTGTGCTCCGTCCGCGCCGCCGGGCCCTCACGGGCCGCGCTGAGCTCGTCCTGGAAGCGTCGCATCTGCTCGCGCATCGGTTCGTAGAGGCGTTGGAGGCTGTCCTGGAGACGGGTCATCTGCTGGTCGAGCGTGGCCTCCAGCGTCGTGTGGAAGTCGTCCATCTGGCGCTGCAGGGGCTCCAGCGTCTGTTGCATCTCGGCCTGGAAGCGCTCCGTCTGGTCCAGGCGGGTCTCGAACTGGCGCATCTGCCGGTCCAGCTCGGCCGACAGGTCCGCCTGGAACCGCTCCATCTGCCGGCGGATCGGCTTGAAGGTCGTCTCCAGGTCGGCCTGGAGGCGCTCGGTGTCACGCAGGCGCGCCTGCAACTGCTCCAGCTGCGCGCGCATCGACTCGTACATGGCCGCGACCTCGTCGGTGAAGGCCGTGGCTGACTCGCCGGCCTGCTCGGCCGTGTCCTGCAGCGACGCGGGGAAGGTCTCCCAGTACCGGCGCAACGGCTCGTAGGCCTCGAACAGCTGGTCGGCGTAGCGCCTCATGGGCTCGTACGCCGCCAGCAGATGCTCCTGGTACTGGCGGACGGGTGCCTGCAGTTGCTCGAACAGGCGCGCCCACTCGCGGAAGGGGGTGGGAAGGCGTGCTGGATCCGACACGTCGCGCCTCCTTGGCGGCATCCGGATGTCGATGGCCTACCCGGGAACGCGCGTGGCCACTCCCCCCGGGCGCTACCCCCAGCGCAGCACGACGACGGTGATGTTGTCCGGACCCCCCGCCGCGTTCGCCGCGGCCACCAGGTCCTCGCATGCGCGTTCCGCCGAGGCGGTCAGCAGCTGGTCGATCTCGTCGTCGGTCAACGCCTCGGTCAGCCCGTCGGAGCACAGCAGCAGCAGGTCGCCGGCGCCCGGCGACGGCGGCTCGACGGCGTCGACGACGACCTCCTCGTCCAGGCCCAGCGCCTGCGTCAGCACGCTGCGCTCGGGGTGGACGGCGGCCTCCTCCGGGCTCAGCAGGCCCTGTCGCACGAACCGCTCGACGAGCGTGTGGTCGGTCGTGACACGCCGCAGTGGCTCGTCCCCGTGGCGCAGGTAGCCGCGACTGTCCCCGACGTGCGCCAGGCACACGCGCCCGTCGTGCAGCAGCGCCGCGGTGAGGGTCGTGCCCATGCCGGCGTGGTCGGGATCGGCCGCCGCGCGCTTCAGGATCTCACCATTGGCCTCCCGCGCGGCGCGGACGAGTGCGTCGCGCGCCTCGTCAGCGGTGGCGAACTCGCCGCCGTCGAGCCGGCTCACCACCTCGACGGCGATCGCCGAGGCCACCTCCCCGGCCGCATGGCCGCCGAGCCCGTCGGCGACCGCGAAGACCGTCGTCCCCGCGAAGTAGCTGTCCTCGTTCTGCTCCCGGAGCAGGCCGACGTCGGTCACCGCACAGGTCGTCACCGCCATGCGCGACATCCTGTCACAACGAGGGGGCGGGCGCCGCCCCCGCTCGTGCCGCGCGGGGCAGTCCCACGCGCACCGCCCCCCGTACGCTGACCCGCGGGGAGCGCCCCGGGTGGGCCACGGCGGCCAGGACCTCCGCCGCGGTGGCCACCACCGGCGTGCACCGGGAGAACAGGGCACCGGCGTCGGCCGCCCAGAACCTGTCCTGCCTCACCGCGCGCAGCCCGGCGACGGCCGGGCGCTGCAGGAGCTCCCGGGCCTCGGCGACGGCCGTGTCGAGGCGGTAGCCGCAGGGCATGAGCACGATCACGTCGGGGTCGGCCGCGGCGACCTCGTCCCAGGTGGTGCGACGGGACGGCTCGCCGGGGCCGGACAGGACGTGCTCACCGCCGGCGGCCTCCACCAGTTCCGGCACCCAGTGGCCGCCCACGAACGGCGGGTCGCCCCACTCCAGGGCGAGCACGCGCGGACGCCGTGTTCCGGCCACGCGCCGTGAGACGTCGTGGAGCGCGGTGCGGACCGCCTGCGCCGCGCGCTCGGCCCGCCGCGGCGCGCCCACGGCGTTCCCGACCGCCGCAAGGTCATCGGGCAGCCCGCCGAGCGTCGTGGCCCGCAGCATCACCAGCCGCGCGCCGCCAGGCACCGCCGCGCCGGCCTGGTCGCCGGGCACCGCGCACACGTCGCAGATGTCCTGGGAGACGACGACGTCCGGCTCCAGCGACGCCAGCAGGGCGCGGTCGGCCCGGTACAGCGGCGTGCCGGTGCGCGTGGCCTCGACGACCCGCCGGTCGACCTCGGCGGGGCTCAGCCGGCCGGGACCCGGCAGCGTGCTCGAGGTGAGGGTCGGCAGGCCGGTCGCCGCCGGATGGTCGCACTCGTGCGACACGCCGACCAGGTGCCGGCCCATCCCGAGCGCCGCCACGATGTCGGTGCCCGAGGGGACGAGGCTGGCGACCCGCGGGCTTCCATGCGCCGGCATTCCACGTCCTCTCGTCGGGCAGCACGCCGCCATGGTTGCACACCCGGGCGGCTACCCCGCCGCGTCGCTGGCGCGGGCCCGCAGCGCCCGCAGGGTCCCGTCGCGCGCCTCGGTGACCAGGCGCCGCGCGTGCGTGGGCAGGTCCAGCGCCAGCGCGCGGTCGGCGGCCGCCACGACCTGCCGTGACACGACCGTCGACGGGTACAGCTCCTCGGTGATCAGCAGCGCCTCCTCCTGGTCCCGGTCGGACCAGGCCGGGACGAGCTCCTCGACCCACCGGTCGAGCTGGCTCTTGAGCGCGTCGGCGTCGGACGTC
>JAHWKQ010000158.1 GCA_019347785.1 Actinomycetota bacterium | reverse complement strand
CCCTCCAGCAGCACGAGCTCGCTGTGGCCGCCGCTACGCCGGTGCAGCTCCCGGGACTCGTCCGCCGGGTTCAGCTTGTCCTCGCTGGCGTGGATGATCAGCAGCGGCCGGGGGGCGATGCGGTCGACGAAGAGCTCGGGGCGGAAACGCAGCAGGGCGTCGGCGGACTCGAGCGTGACGCCCGTCCCGAAGCCGGGGACCCTGTACAGCTCGGCGTCGACGTAGCTGCGGGTCAGCTCGTCGAGGGGGACGATCTCGAACGGGTCCACGATCTCGGAGCGGCCCACGAGGACCCGCCGGCGCCGGTCGTCCTCGATGCGCTCGAGCAGCCGGCTCCAGCTTTCCTCGCTGTGGACGAAGCGGGTCGCCCGCTCGCCGTCGCCGACGGCGTTGACCGTGGCGACGCCCCGCACGCGCTCGTCCTGGGCCGCCTCCGCGATGGCGATCCCGCCGCCCAGCGCCCAGCCGATGACGGCGATGCGGTCCGGGTCGACCTCGTCGAGGGTGGACAGGAAGGTGACCGCGGCGCGCAGGTCCCTCACCTGGTCCACCGGCACCAGGCGGCCCCGTTCCCCCTCGGACTGCCCGTAGCCCCGGTAGTCGAAGGCGAGGCAGACCGCCCCCTGGGGGCACAGCGCCCGGGCGAAGCGGGCCGGATGGATGTCCTTCAGGCCGGTGTAGCCGGAGCAGATGACGACGCCGGGTCGGCGGTCCTCCGGCGTTACACGGCCGGGCAGGTACAGGTCGGCGTCGAGCAGGAGTCGCTCGCTGAAGAACCGTGTGGAACGGCGCGGTAGCACCATGTCATGCCTCCGGGGAGCCACCCGTCGGCCTGTCGGACCGGGGCCTTGGTAGCGTGCGTCCTGTTGGGGCGCCCGGGAGATTCACATACCCCGCAGGCCGGGTGCAACCCACCATTTGACGCGAGGTGGCACGGGCGTGCGGTTCGATCTCCATGTGCACTCCGGGCCCTGCGCCGCGCCGCGACTGGCCGACGACCCCACGACGGTGGCCGTCTGCGAGCGGGCGGGCATGGCCGGCTGCGTGCTCAAGGCGCATTGCGAGCCGACGGTGGGGCGCGCCGCGGGCGCCGGTGCCGGGCGCAGCATCACCGTGCTGGGCGGGGTCGTGCTCAACCACCCCGTCGGCGGCCTCAACCCCGCGGCGGCGGCCACCGCCCTGGAGCTCGGCGCCCGGGTGGTGTGGATGCCGACGGTGGACGCCCGCGCGCACCGACGCGCCGGGCTGGCCACCCCGCCGCCGTGCCACCAGTCCGGCCCCGCGGGTCGTCCGCTCGCCGTGCCGCCGGTGGACGGCGGGGCCGAGCCGGCGGTGCGGCGGATCTGCCGGCTCGTCGCGGACGCCGACGCCGTGCTCGCCACCGGCCACCTGGGACCCGAAGAGGTGGCCTGGCTCGTCGACGCCGCCCGCCGGGAGGGCGTACGGCGGGTCCTGGTGACCCACCCGTTCTTCTCGGTCCCCGGACTCGGCCCCGCCGAGATGCGCGAGCTCGCCGAGGAGCGGGGCGCCCACGCGGAGGTGACGGCGTTCCAGCTGCTCCGCCAGCCGGGCATGACCGCCGCCCGGCTGGCGGCGCTCGTGCGGGCGGTGGGCGACCGTCGCTGCGTCCTGTCGTCCGACGCGGGCCAGCCGGACTCCCCGCCGCCGCCCGAGGCGCTGGATCTGCTCGTCGAGGCGCTGGGATCCCAGGGGCTCGACCGCGGCGCCCTGGAGGCGATGGCGTCGCAGGTCCCGGCCGACCTCGTCCTGGCCGATCGGTCACCCGCGGGAAGCTGATCGATATCCCTGGTCTATCAACCCTTCTTGAACCCCACGGGCCCCACTTTCACGCACGGCCCCACGGGGCGTCCGGCGGCCCTGGGCATCGCTGAGCGGCCCCCCGGGGGGCCTCCGGCGGGCCCCTTTAATACACGCCACGTGTCAATCATGTCGCAGCGAGTATGGCCGCGTCCCGCGGCGGTGCGTACGGTCGAGGCGCGGTCGGTCCTCGCTCCCACGCTTGACGCCCCCCTTCGAGGACACTGACCGCGGAGGGCCACCGGATGAACCCAGAGGACGAGCCGGCCGCCCCAGCGATCCTGGAGGCCCCGAGGTTCGAGGTGCTGCCCCTGCGGGGGGTGGCGGAGCACGCCGCCCACCTGCCGCCGGCGGGGACCGTGACGGTGACGTGCTCACCGACCAAAGGCCTCTCCCAGTCACTGCGGGTGACCGAGGAGCTCAGGGGCCGTGGCGTGTCGGTCGTGCCGCACATCGCGGCGCGACTCGTCTCCGGACCCGGTCACCTGCGGGACATCGTGCGGCGGCTGGACGGCCTGGGCGTGCGCGACGTCTTCGTCGTCGGGGGTGACTCGAAGACGCCGGCCGGTCCCTACGCGACCGGCCTGGATCTGCTGCGGGCCCTCGCCGACATGGGCCACCCCTTCGACGAGGTCGGCGTACCCGCCTACCCGGAGGGCCACCCCCACGTCCCCGACGACGTGCTCTCGGAGGTGCTGTGCGCCAAGCAGGCCTTCGCCAGCTACCTGGTGACCCAGATGTGCTTCGACGCCCCGCCCATCCTCGAGTGGCTCGACGATGCCCGGCGGCGTGGCGTGTGGCTGCCCGCCTACATCGGGCTCCCGGGGATCGTCGACCGCGCGAAGCTGCTGCGCATCTCGGTCAAGATCGGGGTGGGCGACTCGGCCCGCTTCCTGAAGAAGAACCGGGCCAGCGTCGCGCGACTCGTGCTGCCCGGCAGCTACAGCCCCGAGCAGCTGGTCCGGCGGCTCGCCGTGGGGGTGCGCGACCGTGACCGGGCCGTCCGCGGCTACCACCTGTTCACGTTCACCGAGGTCGAGGCCACCGCGCAGTGGGCGCGACAGCAGGGGGCGCTCGTCGCCGCCTGACGCCGGGAGGACCACCTCGGAGGACCCCATGGGCTTCCCTTCAGACCTGCAGATCGCACGCTCCGCCTCGTTGCGCACGCCCGCTGACGTCGCCGCGGGCATGGGCGTCGGGAAGCACCTGCTGGAGCCGTACGGTCACGAGGTGGCCAAGGTCTCGCTCGATGCGATCGGCGAGCTCGCCGACCGTCCCGCCGCCAAGTACGTCGTGGTGTCGGCCATCACGCCCACGCCGCTGGGCGAGGGCAAGACCACGACCACCGTGGGCCTCGGCCAGGCCCTGGCGCACGTCGGCAGGTCGGCCACGGTCACCGTGCGTCAGCCGTCGATGGGCCCGACGTTCGGCATCAAGGGCGGTGCCGCAGGTGGCGGCTACGCGCAGGTCGTCCCGATGGAGACGCTCAACCTGCATCTCACCGGCGACATGCACGCGGTGACGGCGGCGCACAACCTGCTCGCCGCGATGATCGACAACCACCTGCACCAGGGCAACGAGCTGGGCATCGACTCACGCAGCCGCAGCTGGCGGCGGGTGCTCGACGTCAACGACCGGGCGCTGCGCAACATCGTGACGGGCCTCGGCTCGCGGGCGGACGGCGTCCCCGGCCAGAGCGGCTTCGACATCACCGCCGCATCCGAGGTGATGGCGGTCCTCGGCCTGTCCGTGTCGCTCCGCGATCTGCGCGAGCGCCTCGGCCGGGTCGTCGTCGCCACGACCGCCGCGGGCGAGCCCGTCACCGCCGAGCGGCTCAAGGCGGCCGGGGCGATGACCGTGATGCTGCGCGAGGCGATCAAGCCGAACCTGCTGCAGACGCTGGAGAACACGCCGGCGCTCGTCCACACCGGCCCGTTCGGCAACATCGCGCATGGCAACTCCTCGGTCGTCGCCGACCTCATCGGCATCCGCGGCGGTGACTTCCTGGTCACGGAGGCGGGCTTCGGCGCCGACATGGGGGCGGAGCGCTTCTTCAACATCAAGTGCCGTGTGTCCGGCCTGCGCCCGGACGTCGCCGTCCTCGTCGCCACGGTCCGGGCGCTCAAGGCGCACTCCGGGCGCCACCGCGTGGTGGCGGGCAGACCGCTGCCGCCACAGATGCTCGTCGAGGGCCCCGAGGACGTGCTCGCGGGCGCCGACAACCTGCGCAAGCAGATCGAGAACATCCAGCTGCACGGCGTCTCCCCCGTCGTGGCCATCAACGCCTTCCCTGGCGACCACGCCTCGGAGCACCGTGCGATCCGGGAGGTCGCACATGACATGGGCGCCCCCGCGGCGGTGTGCACGCACTTCGCGGACGGCGGAAAGGGCGCGGTCGAGCTGGCGGAGGCCGTGGTCCGGGCCGCCGACGAGCCGACCGAGTTCCGCTTCCTGTACCCGGCCGAGATGAGCCTGCGGGACAAGATCGAGACGGTCGCGACGAAGGTCTACGGCGCGGCCGGGGTCGAGTACTCGGCGACGGCGCGGCGCCAGCTCGACGCCTACGAGGCGCACGGCTTCGGCGACCTGCCGGTGTGCATCGCCAAGACCCACCTGTCGATCTCGTCCGACCCCGCACTCAAGGGCGCCCCGTCCGGCTGGGCGCTGCCGGTCCGCGAGGTCCGCGCCTCGGTCGGCGCCGGCTTCATCTACCCGATCTGCGGCGACATGCGCACCATGCCGGGACTGAGCTCGCAGCCGGCCGCCGAGCGGATCGACATCGACGCCGACGGGCAGGTCGTGGGGCTGTCGTGAGCCGGCCCGCCGCCGACTCCCGCAAGAGCCCACCCGCCGCCGACCCGGCCATGCCCGGAGCCGACCCTGGCGACTCCGGCCCGGACTACCTGCGCCGGCCGCTCGGTGACTTCCTGGACCGGGTCGCGGCGGAGGATCCGGCTCCGGGCGGGGGCGCCGTCGCGGCCGTCGCCATCGCGCTGGCAGCGGGTCTGGCGGGCATGGCGGCCCGGCTCTCGCGTCGCCACACGGCCGACGCCCCCCGAATGGCCACGGACGCCGACGCGCTGCGCCGGCGGGCGGCGCCGCTGGCGCGGGCCGACGCCGAGGCCTACGGGCAGGTGCTGGCGTCCTCCGCCAGACCCCGGCAGGGCGAGGACCCCGCCGCCCGGCGCCGACGGCTGAACGCCGCCTTGTCCCACGCCGCGGACGTCCCCCTGGCCGTGGCCGAGATCGGCTCGTCGGTCGCCGGCCTGGCCGCCCGGCTGGCCGAGCGGGGCAACCCGAGCCTACGCGGCGACGCGGTGACCGCGGCGCTGCAGATCGGAAGAG
>JAHWKQ010000157.1 GCA_019347785.1 Actinomycetota bacterium | reverse complement strand
CGTCAGGACGGCGTTGTGCCGGCGCAGCCGCAGCAGCCGGCCCGCCTCGTCGACCAGGCCGCCGACCGGCCGCACGAGCGCCGCCGCCCCCTCCTGCACCGGCGCGAGGGCCGCGAGCGCCCCGCGGCGCGCGGCTCTGGGCGCCCCGCCGCCGTGCTGGCGGTAGTCGACCGTGAGCAGCCCCTGCGCGACGAGGACCAGCAGCACGAGCACGGCCCCACTGCGGCGGCGCGAGGCCAGGGAGCTCACGCGTGGATGCCGTGGACCAGGACTCGCTTGAGGGTGTCGAACTGCTCCAGGCAGCGACCGGTGCCCAGGGCGACGGACTGCAGGGGGTTCTCCGCGATGTGCACGGGCATGCCGGTCTCGTGCTTGAGGCGCTCGTCGAGTCCGCGGAGCATGGCGCCACCGCCGGTCAGGACGATGCCCTTCTCCATCACGTCGGCCGCGAGCTCGGGCGGGGTGCGGTCCAGCGTTCCCTTGACGGCGTCGAGGATGGAGTTGAGCGGCTCCTCGATGGCCCGGCGCACCTCGTCGGCGGTGACAATGACCGTCTTGGGAAGGCCCGTCACCAGGTCCCGCCCGCGGATCTCGGCCTCGGGCTCGTCGGGAAGCGGGAAGGCGCTGCCGACGCGCACCTTGATCTCCTCGGCGGTGCGCTCGCCGAGCATGAGGGCGTACTCCTTCTTGACGTGGTTGACGATCGCCTCGTCCAGCTCGTCGCCGGCGATGCGGATCGACGCGCTCGTGACGATCCCGCCGAGGGAGACGACGGCGACCTCGGTGGTGCCGCCGCCCATGTCCACGACCATGTTCCCGGCGGGCTCGGACATGGGCAGCCCCGCCCCGATGCCCGCGGCCATGGGCTCCTCGACGATGAACGCCGAGCGGGCGCCGGCCTTGAGGGCCGCCTCGATCACCGCGCGCTGCTCGACGCCGGTGACGCCGCTGGGGACGCACACGATCACCCTGGGCTTGACGAGGAAGGCGCCGAAGCGGCGGTTGCTCACCTTCTGGATGAAGTACCGCAGCATCTTCTCGGTCACGTCGAAGTCGGCGATGACCCCGTCGCGCAGCGGGCGGGTCGCGACGATGTGCCCCGGCGTGCGCCCGAGCATCCGCTTGGCGTCCGAGCCGACGGCCAGGATCGCGTCGGTGTTGGTGTTGAACGCGACGACCGACGGCTCGTCCAGGACGATGCCGCGTCCGCGCACGTAGACGAGGGTGTTGGCGGTTCCGAGGTCGACGGCGAGGTCACGACCGAAGACGCCGGCCGGCGTGGGGGAAGTCTGGGACACGCGGGGCTCCTGAGCAGCTCTGTGCGGCGTCCTGTCGCCTGAGATGTGTGACCACACACGGCACCACACGAATCACCCCCCGTCAACCCAAATGAGTGGTTTATCGGACATTTTGGGCCAGCCAGGACGCTCCTCGTGGTCCTGACGGACCCCTCTGTCCAGGTGCCTGCCGGGTCAGGTGGCGCCGGGCTCGGCCACGTCCAGTGGCTCCCACTCCCGGCGCTCCCTGCGCTCCAGGAGCCCCACCGCCTCGCCGGCGACGTAGCGGGCGAAGTGGTCGCTGTCGACGTGCGCCCGGAAGGCCGCTTCGTCGACGTAGTGCTCGTACAGGAGGAACTCGGCCGCGTCGTCTGGGGCGCGGTGCCCCTGGTACGCGACGCAGCCGATCTCCTCCCGGGTCAACCGGGTCATGATCCGCACGATCTCGGCCACCCGCTCCTCGCTGCCGGGCGCCGCGACCCACCGCACCGTCAGGATCTTTGGCATCGTTGCGACTCCTTCGGCCCTGCCGCGCTACACGGCCACGCCGTTGTGGCGCACCTCCGAGAAGGGGGCGCCGTCGGCGCCCTGGCCGCACGCGCGCAGATGCACCCCGGCCCCGTCGCGGTGGCCTCCGACGACGCCGCTGACGTTGTTGCGCCCCCAGCAGTCCAGGATGCAGTGGGTGACGCCGCGGGACAGGTACAGACCGTAGCGCTGCGCGTGCCCCCGCCCCCCCTCGTTCTTGTCGTACGCCTCGCACGCCGACAGCGTCACCCCCGAGGACGAGACGTGGAACCCGTCGTAGCGGTTGGCGTTGGCGTTGCCGCCCAGCCACGAGTTGGAGTCGGCGTGGCAGGCGGACAGCGAGACGTAGCCCGACCGGACCAGGAAGCCGTGTTGCTCGTTGTCCTGCGCCTCGCAGGCCGCCAGCTGGTTGCGTACAGCGCCGATCCGCCACCCGGAGCGGTCGGAGTACCAGGCCTTGCAGTTGGTGAAGCGCGAGTTGCTTCCGGTGATGTTGAAGCCGAAGCCGGCGCACGAGCCCGCTTCGCACTGGCTGTAGAACGAGTCGATGTTGTCGAGGCGGAAGCCGTGGCCGTCGCAGTCGATCACCCGCACGGCGTGGAACACCGCGGCGCGGACGTTCCCCGCCATGTGCACGCCGTCGCGCCGGGCGGCCTGCACGTAGACACCCTGGACCAGGTGGGCGGGGTCGGAGAAGGTGAAGGAGCCCCCGGTGTTGTCGTAGCGCAGCCCGTGGACGTCCGCGACGCGCTTGTCGCCGTGGATCCCCAGGTCCCGCAGCAGCGTGCCCTCGACGCCAGCGCCGGCCAGCTCCACGACAGCAGAGCCGGGGGGCAGGCCGCCGGTCGCCCGCAGCGTCGTGACGCGGAGCCGCCCCTGGCCCACGAGGGCGGTGCGCGTCGGCAGTCTGATGCTCGAGCCCACGTTGAAGACGCCCGGTGACAGCACCACCTGGCCCCCGGCCGCCTCCACGGCGGCCAGCGCGGCGTTGACCTGCTCGTCGTCGGCCACCCCGTCACACACCCGGTCGGCGGCGTCCCGCCACGACTGGGGCGCGTCGGCGGCGGCGACCACCTCGGGCGCCCCGCGGCCGACCCCGTCGAGGGCCGCCGCCACCGCGGCGTCGACGGTCGCGTACTGCCGCGAGGGGTTGTTTCCCAGCTCGGAGACGATCGCCCGCAGCGCCCTCGCGGTGGCGTTGTGCAGGGTGTCCGCGTGGTAGCCCCGGCCCGAGGACGTCCGGTTCGTGTTGTTCGCGGGGGGGATCGGCGGTGGGTAGGGCATCGGGCGCGCTCCTAGCCGACCGGGTCGCCGAGGGTTCCCGAGCCCAGCCGCCCTTGACCGAGCGTCCCGCGTACAGCGGTCGCCGCGGGCAGGCACACCGCGACGAGCGCCGTGGCGAGCCCCACGCAGAAGCCACGGCGCGTGAGCAGCGGGCGTCTGTCAGGAGTGAGGGGTTCCGTGATGAGCGACATGGATGGTCTGATTATGCCATTTGTCACAAGCTGGCTGACCCCGTTCAGAGCACGCCGAGGCGGGCCAGGCTGACCCACTCGGGGTCGCCGACCACCAGGTGGTCGAGCAGGTCCACGCCGACCGTCGCCCCGGCCTGGGCCAGACGGCGCGTGACCTGGCGGTCGTCGGCGCTGGGCGTCGGGTCCGCGCTGGGATGGTTGTGGGCCAGGAAGATCGCCGACGCGCCGCGCAGCAGCGCGTCGCGGAAGACCTCTCGCGGCGCCATGAACGTGTGGTCGGCGGTCCCCACCGACACGGTGTCGACACCCAGCAGCCGGTGCTTGCCGTCGAGGCACACCAGCAGGCAGTGCTCCCGGTCCCGCCCGGCCAGCAGCGGCACCACCAGCGCGGCCGCGTCCTCGGGGCGGCCCACCTGCGCCCGGGCGTCGGGACGGCCGGGGCTGAAGGCGCGCCCACGGCGGGCGTCACAGCACAGGCACGCCGGCGGGTCGAACCGGGGGGCGCTGGGCACGGCCTGCTCCTGTCGCCGACGGGGGCGACATATTCTCCCGGCCGCGCCGCGGGCGCAGCCGGCGCGCACGCGCGCCTGTGGGAAGGCGCCGGGCCCCCGGGTGCTCAGGCCTGGGGGAAGAACAGCTTGACCTCGCGCTCGGCGCTGTCGGGGGAGTCCGAGCCGTGGACGATGTTCTGCCCGATGAGCGTCGCGAAGTCGCCGCGGATCGTGCCGGGCGCGGCGTCTGCGGGGTCGGTCGGGCCCATCAGCATGCGCATCGCGGCGACCGCATTGGTCCCCTCGACGACCATGGCCACCAGCGGGCCACCGGTGATGAACCCGACCAGCTCGGAGAAGAACGGCTTGCCGGCGTGCTCCGCGTAGTGCTCCTCGGCCAGCTCGGTGGCCAGCACCCGCCGCTCCAGGCGCGTGACCTGCAGGCCCTTGCGCTCGATGCGGGCGATGATCTCGCCGACCAGCCCGCGGCGGACGCCGTCGGGCTTGACCAGGACCAGGGTGCGCTCACTCATCGACGTCCCGCCTCGAGGTGCCGTGGACGCCGGATCCTAGCGGGCAGCACGTCACCGGCCCACGTTCGGACCCGCCCCGCCGCTCAGGTGATCGGCAGGCCGAGCGCCCGCCGGGCGGCGCCGACGGTGTACAGCGACCCGGCCACGACGACCGCGTCCTCCCGGGCCGCCACACCGGACGCCTGCTCGACGGCCGCCGCCACGTCGGGGGCCGTCTCGACGGATCCGCCCGCGGCGGCGACCGCCTTCGCGAGACGGTCGCTGGGCGCCGCCCGGTCCGACGGCGGCTCGGTGACGATCACGTGGTCGACCACCGGCAGCAGGGCGGCCACGATCCCGTCGACGTCCTTGTCGTCGAGCACGCCGAGCACGGCGACCCGATGCCGGTAGCCGAACTCGGCGAGCAGGGTGGCGGCCAGCGTGCGGGCCCCGTCGGGATTGTGCGCCCCATCCAGCACCACCGGGGCCTGCTCGGGGCGGCGGACGACCTCCAGCCGGCCGGGCACCCGCACGCCGGCGAAGCCGGCCCGCACGACCTCCGGGTCCAGGCCGCCCGCGAAGCCCAGAAAGCCCTCGACGGCGGCCAGGGCGCACGCCGCGTTGGTGGCCTGGTGCTCGCCGTGCAGCGGCAGCCACACATCGTCGACGTGCCCGGTGACGCCACGCAGGTCCAGCGCCTGGCCGCCGACCGCGAGCCGGCGGTCGGCGACGGCGAAGTCCCGGCCGGCCACGACCAGGGACGCTCGGTGCCGGTCCACGGCCGCCAGCAGGACATCGGTCACCGCGGCCGGCTGCGGCGCCGACACCACGACCGCGCCGTCCTTGACGACGCCGGCCTTCTCCCGCGCGATGTCCTCCACGCTGTCGCCGAGCACGTCGGTGTGGTCCAGCCCGACGCGGGTGACGACCGCCACCTCCCCGCGGGCCAGGTTGGTCGCGTCCCATCGCCCGCCCATGCCGACCTCG
>JAHWKQ010000156.1 GCA_019347785.1 Actinomycetota bacterium | reverse complement strand
ACGCCGTCGAGCTGGAGGTCGTGCGCCACGCGCTGGCGGGCGTCGCCGAGGAGATGGGCGTGGCGCTGCGGCGCGCGTCCTACTCGCCCAACATCAAGGAGCGCGCCGACTGCTCGGCGGCGGTGTTCGACCCCGACGGCCAGATGGTCGCCCAGGCCGAGCACATCCCCGTCCACCTGGGCTCGATGCCGGGCTCGGTCGAGGCGGTCCTGGAGGCCTTCGGCGACCTGCGCCCGGGCATGCAGGTCGCCGTCAACGACCCGTACGCGGGGGGCACCCACCTGCCCGACCTGACGATCGTCGCGGCCGTGGGCGACGACGACGGGCGGCTGCTCGGCTACGTGGCCAACCGCGCCCACCACGCCGACGTGGGCGGCTGCGCGCCCGGGTCCATGCCCGCCCACGCGGTCGAGATCGCCATGGAGGGCCTGCGCATCCCCCCCACGGTCGTCGTGGACGCCGACGGCCCCCGCGAGGACGTGCTCGGGCTGATCGCGGCGAACAGCCGCACCCCCCGCGAGCGACGCGGCGACCTGAGGGCACAGTTCGCCGCCAACCACGTCGGCGCGCGCCGGCTGCGGGAGCTCGCCGACCGGCTCGGCGGCGAGCGCCTGTGGGATGCCATGGCCGAGGTGTGCGACTACAGCGACCGGCGCGTCCGGGCCGCCGTTCGGGAGATCCCCGACGGCACCTACCGCTTCTCCGACGTGCTGGAGGTGGGCGACGGCGTCACGATCACCGCGGCGGTCACGGTCGCCGACGACCATGTCGCCGTGGACTTCGACGGCACCGACGAGCAGGTGCCCGTCAACCTGAACGCGGTCTACGCCGTGACCGTGTCGAGTGCGTGGTTCGTCTTCCGTATGCTCACCGACCCGGACGCCCCGCCCAACGCCGGCTGCTACCGGGCCTGCGAGGTGCGGGCACCGGAGGGGACGGTCGTGCACGCCAGACCGCCGGCGCCGGTCGCGGCCGGCAACGTCGAGACCAGCCAGCGCATCGTCGACGTGCTGCTCGGCGCCCTTGCCCAGGCCCTGCCCGAGCGGGTCCCGGCCGCCAGTCAGGGGACCATGAACAACGTGCTCATCGGCAGCTCGTCGGGCTCCCAGCCGTTCAGCTACTACGAGACGCTGGCCGGCGGTGAGGGCGGCACCCCCGACCGGGCGGGCATGTCCGGCGTGCACACCGGCATGACGAACACGCAGAACACCCCGGCCGAGGCCATGGAGCTGGACTACCCCCTGCGGGTCTGGCGGGCGGAGCTGCGCCACGGCTCCCGCGGGCAGGGGCGCCACCCCGGCGGCGAGGGCCTCGTGCGCGAGATCGAGGTGCTGTCCGACGCCACACTGACCCTGCAGACCGAGCGGCGCGCCCACCGCCCCTGGGGACTGGCGGGCGGCGGCGACGCCGCGCCGGGGCGCAACGTCCTCGTGCGCGCCGACGGCAGCCGGGAGGAGCTAGGGTCCAAGGGGACCTGGGCGCTGCGGGCCGGCGACCGGGTCCGCGTCGAGACCCCCGGCGGCGGCGGCTGGGGAGAGCCCGACGTCAAGAGGGAGCAACAGGGAACTGACGGCTCCTGAGCCGACGGACGACCGTACGGCAGAACAGGCCTCTTCGGGCGTCCACAGGCTAGTGTGAGGCCGTGCGATCGACTGGCAACGCCGACACGCCGACGGCGCACGGCCCGCGGCTGAGCGCCGTCCACGACCCAGCCGGGGGGCCACGGCCGTGAGCGGTGACGACTGGGCCGGCCCGGTGGTGCGTGGCGCGGCCGGGCGCGGGACCCTCGACCCGGTGCGGACGCCCAGGCGCGAGGCGCCGGGTGGAGACGACCGACCACCCGGGCGGGGGCCGCGCTGGTGGCGCCTCCGGCACCCCTCGCGGCGCGGCGCCCTGCTGCTGGCGGGGCTCGTCGTGCTGGCGCTCGCGGTGTACCCCGTGGCCCTCGGGCTGTACGCGAGCAGCCAGATCGAGCGGGTCGGTGTCCGCGGCCTGTCGCACAGCCTCGGCGGCATGAACGTGCTCGTCGTCGGCTCGGACACGCGCGACTCGCTGACGACGGCCGAGCGCCGGGACCTGGCCACCGGGCCCGCCGAGGGGGAGCGCACCGACACTATCTTCGTGCTCTCCTCGCAGGGAGGCCGCGCGGCGATGCTGGCCTTCCCCCGCGACCTGTGGGTCACCCGTTGCGACGGCAGCGAGGGCCGCATCAACGAGGCGTTCGCCATCGGGGGACCGTCCTGCCTGGCTGAGACCGTCGAGAGCCTGTCGGGCATCTCATTGACCAACTACATGGAGGTCGACTTCGCGGGCTTCGTCGACCTCGTCGAGGCGGTCGGCGGCGT
Source organism: Actinomycetota bacterium (assembly GCA_019347785.1). Lineage (GTDB taxonomy): Bacteria > Actinomycetota > Nitriliruptoria > Euzebyales > Egibacteraceae > JAHWKQ01. The sequence goes on along the minus strand of JAHWKQ010000156.1, from coordinate 2,983 downwards.
GCGGATGTGCCTGGACGAGCCGATCCAGGATCCGAAGGCGGCCCTGGACCTGCCCAGCGGCTGCCAGCACCTGGACGCCGGCGAGTCACTGGGCTACGTGCGGGTGCGCGACATCGACGACGACTTCGGTCGCATCGACCGCCAGCAGCAGTTCCTGCGGGCGCTGGCCGCGAGGGTCGCCTCGCCCTCGACGGTGCTGAACCCCTTCCGCATGTTCGCCATCGCGGGAGCCGGGGGACGCGCGCTCCGCGGCGACGAGGGCCTCGGGCCGATCGACCTGGCCCGGCTGGCCCGGGGCGGCCGCAGCATCGCGGGCGGGGCGGCGAACACCGCCCACACGGTCCCGGCCGTCCCGACCTACATCGGCGGCGCCGCGGTGCTGGTGCCGGTCGACCGCGAGGCCGAGGCGCTGTTCGAGCGCTTCCGCGACGGGTCGGTCCTGGAGACGGGGGCGCCGGTGCGGCCCCGGGACGTCAACGTCGCGGTGCTCAATGGCACGGGCGAGGAGGGACTGGCGAGCTACGCGGCGGCCGTGCTCGCCGACCGCGGCTTCCACGTGACCAGGGTCGGCAACGGCCCGCCGGTGGACCACACCGTCGTGCGCTATCCGGGGGACCTCGACGAGGCGGCCGCCGCGGTCGCGGGCGAGCTGGAGGCCGCCGGCAGCGTGGAGATCGCCGGCGACGGGGGGAGGGTGACCCTCGTCCTGGGACCGGACGCCGCCCTCGACCGGTGAGCGCCGCCGGGCGCGCGGGTGGGTGGGGACATCATCCCGGCACCGCGGCGCGCGCCGCCTCGGGCCGGCTCGAGACCGCGCGGGCGGCCGTGGGACACACGGTCTCGGCCCTGGCCGGCCGCGTGGACCGACTGCCGGGGGTGGCGACCTTCCTGCTCGTGGTCGTGCCTCTGCTGGCGCTGTACCTCGCGTCGGCCACCTACGGCCCCACCCAGAGCCCGGATCCCCGCGCGGCCGCGACGACCGCGTGGCAGCTCACCGCGCACGGCAACATCACCCTGGACGCCTTCGAGGGGGACAACCCGTGGTTCGTGCGGGCCGGTGGCCGGGTGGTGAGCGACCGCCAGCCGGGGGTGGCCGTCTTCGCCCTGCCGTTCTACGGGCTGGCCGGGGCGTCGCCCGCCGATGGCCTGTCGTACGCACCGGCCGGCGTGGCCGCCGCGGTGGCCGCCGCGCTGGCCATGGGGACGCTGCATCTGTCGCTGCGCCGGCTGGCGCCGCCGTCGGGGGCGGTCGCGGCCGCGTACGTCGCCGGGCTCGGGACCGCCACCTGGTCAGTGTCGGCCGACGCGCTGTGGCCCCACGGCCCCGACCAGCTGTGGCTGGCGATCGCCCTGCTGGCGCTGGCGGCGGGGCGCTGGGCCGTGGCCGGGGCGGGCCTCGGCCTGGTCGTCCTCGCCCGGCCACACGCCGCCGTGGTCCCGCTCGTGTGTGGGTTGTGGGAGGCGCGGCACCGGCGCGCATGGCGGCCCGCGGCCGTCGTCGGCGCCGTGTCGGCCCTGGGGGTGGCGGCCCTGGTCGCCTACAACCACGCCGTCTACGGCGGCTGGTCGATCTCGGGCGGCTACGGCAGCGAGTTCACCGACAAGCTCGTCGGCGCGACCCCGTTCCGCTTCGACGTCAACGTGCTCGGGGCGCTCGTCACGCCCGATCGGGGCATCCTGCTCCACTCGCCGTTCCTGCTGGCCCTCATCCCCGGCCTGCGGCGCGCCTGGCGCGCCGCGCCCTCGTGGGTCCGGGCGGCGGCGGTCGCCGGGGCCGCCTACACCCTGCTGAACCTGCGCATGAACCGCTTCTCGGGCGGGGTCAACTTCTACTCGTACCGGTACCCCCTGGAGGGGCTCACGCTGGCGGCCCCCCTGCTGGTGCTGTCGTACCGCCAGTGGGTGCGGGAGAGGGCGTGGCGGCGGCGGATGCTGGCCGCGCTGGTCGCAGCCTCCATCGCCGTCCAGGGCCTGGGTGCGTTCGCCTGGTCGCCGCGGTTCGTCGCTCGGAACCCGTGGACCGCCTCGACGATCGCCGAGGCGGCCCTGGAGGCGGGGGGCGCCACCACGGCCCTCCTGGTGACCTGCGTCGCCGTCGTGTACCTCCTGGCGGGCCGTCGCGCGCAGGCGGGGCGCGGCGGCGTGGGGGCTGGACAGGCCGCGCACGACGCGCGACGGCACCGCGTGGGCTACGGCAGGTAGCCCATGGGGTCGACCGGCGACCCGCCGACGCGCACCTCGAAGTGCAGGTGCGGCCCAGTGACATTGCCGGTGCTGCCCACGGAGCCGATGTGGTCGCCGGCCCCGACGTGCGCGCCCACCGCCGTCGCGATGCTGCTCTGGTGCGCGTACGCGGTGGTGATCCCACCGCCGTGGTCGACCACCACCATGTTGCCGTAGCCGGACTCATAGCCGGCGGAGCGGACCACGCCGTCGGAGGCGGCGACGATGGGCGCGCCCTCGGGCGCCCCGACGTCGATGCCCCCGTGCAGCGAGCCCCATCTCATGCCGAAGCCGCTGGTCAGAGGGCCCGAGGCCGGCCACGTCCAGCCACCGTCGGCGGTGGTGGCGCCCGCGGGCAGACGCGTCGAGCGGTCCGCCCTGAGCCCGACGACCCTGGCTCCCCCCCCGAGGGCGGCCAGCCGGCGGCTCTCGCTCTCCAGGCGCGTCTCCCGCGCCTGCAGCCGTCCGAGCCGGCGGGTGCTGGTCACCAGCACGAGCCGCCTGCGCCGGCGCTGGCGCGCCGCCGTGACGAGTGCCTCGCGGCGGTCCCGCAGCGCCGCCCGCAGTCGTCCGCGCCGGGCCCCCAGTTCCCGCCACCGCGCGGTCACCGCGTCGCGCGCCCGCACCGTCTGCGCGAGCGCGCGGTCGTCCGCGCGGCTGATGGCGGCCGCGTAGCCCGACCGCCGGGCCGCCTGCCGCGGCCCGGCGGCGGTCAGCACGAACCCGGAGGGAAGGGTGCCGCCGCTCATGTACAGCTGCG